>URZO01000003.1 GCA_900552465.1 uncultured Parabacteroides sp.
TATCAATCCGTTGATTGAAATCAACGGCAAAAGAGAGCCTGCGGCAGGAGGCGATGCCTCATAAAGATAGTTCAGTTTTTCTTATAAACGTACTATCTGTCAAACAGATGGCAACTTATGGAGAAAAGGATTGCGAATATTTCAGAAAAACAGGCTAATGCGGTTGAATAATAAAGCCTTTTACACAGCCACATATATATTTTATCTATCTTTGCAACGTTTTTGCTTACAGATAAATTGAGGAAACACAAAAGAGAATGATACAAGTAGACAATAAGGGTACGAGGGCCGACGCAAACAATGTACTGGCGAACCACCAATATCTTATGAACACTATCCGGACCATCTATCTGAAAGACGGAAGTGTCGAAACACAGAAAGATAATATGCATCCTGAACTGGAAAACACCAGACAGGATTATACCAGCCTTGTCAATATTCTGAAAAACGATGTCTATCCCCCGGACCATAGTCTATGGGACGAAACTTTATCGCTTGATGCATTCCATCAAATGATAGCCGAAGGATGCTACCATAAGACATTCGATATGCGTTTCAGCAATAAGCTTTTCGGTTTCGAATGGCACGAGGCCTTTATCGACATACTCGTTAATGAAGAAGGCGTGCCGGACAGGGTTGTCCTGCTCAGCCGCAATGTCAATGACTTCAGAAAAGCATCTATCATAGAAACCGCCGTGCAGTCGGAATATGACTACGTGATATATATCGAAGCTTCGAAAAACAACTATGTCATGTACACTTCCGGTTCGGGAAGCGACAGCCCCCCTCCCATCGCCAGCAGCGATTACGACGGTGTGGTAGCCGAATACAACCGCCAGTATATGGCACCGGAACTGTGTGAGGAAATGACCAGAAAGCTCAGTATAGCCCATGTGGATCCGATATTACGGCAATACGGCGAATACACAGTCTACGGTACCATGATAGAAAACGGCGTAAACCGGGAAAAGAAAATGCGGTTCAGCTATTTCGATAAGGAAAAGAACATCTGGCTGATGACCCGGACCGACATAACGGAAATCAAGGAAGAAAGAAAGCAGAAGCAACTGCTGCAGGAAGCCCTGAAAAGCGCTACGGCAGCCAATCGCGCCAAATCCGATTTCCTGTCGCGAATGAGTCACGACGTACGCACACCCATTAATGCCATTGTGGGCATGACGGCAATAGCCAGCCTGCACATGGAGGATCAGAACCGTATAGCCGACTGTTTGAAAAAAATAACCATATCCTCCAAACTTCTGCTGAATCTGATCAATGAAGTCCTGGATATGTCGAAGCTGGAAAGCGGCAAGATCATGCTGACGGAAGAGTCGTTCAAGCTCGATGAGTTGCTGGACAGCCTGTTCATAATGGTGCAACAAGCCTTTGAAGAAAAAAATCAAAAGCTGCTCATACATGTTGCCAAAGTAAAGCATGAATGCCTGATAGGCGACGTGCAACGCATACAACAGGCGTTACTGAACATGTTGACCAACGCAATCAAATATACTCCGGAAGGCGGACAGATACAACTATCGGTAAAAGAAAAACCTTCCGTCTATAACGGTTATGGACAATTCGAAATAGCAGTCTCGGATAACGGTATAGGTATGAAACCCGATTTCTTAGAGAAAGTGTTCGAACCATTCGAACGCTCGAACGACACAGCTACCCGGAATATCCAAGGTACAGGCCTCGGTATGGCCATCAGCCGGCATATCGCCCAGATGATGAACGGAGATATCCATGTGGAAAGCGAGTATGGAAAAGGCTCCACGTTCACCATGAATCTTCACATCAAACTGGGAGGCGCAGATGAATACACTAACGACATATTGGTCGACTTGCCTGTATTGGTCGTGGATGACGATGATATCTCCTGCGAAATAGCCTGTGAAAACCTGTCTGAGCTGGGGATGAAACCGGACTGGGTTCTTTCCGGGCAGGATGCCGTACAGAAGATCATTGACGGAAACAGTTATTTTGCCATTATCATAGATTTGATGATGCCCGGCATGAATGGCATTGAAACGACCTGTAAAATACGGGAATATGTGGGACCGGATGTCCCCATCATTATCATATCGGCCTATGATTACTCCGGTTATGAAATCGAAGCGCAAAAAGCTGGTGTCAACGGTTTCATCAGCAAACCTATCATGAAATCCAAGCTGTTCCACCTGATGAAAAAGTTTGCAACAAACAAGAAAGATGAACAGGAAGCGAGCATTATCGTCCCCTCTGCCATCACTTCTTTTCCCGGCAAGCGGATACTGGTTGTGGAAGACAACGAGTTGAATCGTGAGATCGCTTATGAATTACTGAAGGAAACCCATGCTGAAGTCGAAACGGCATGCGAGGGGCAGGAAGCCGTAAACAAAGTCACCGCTTCCCCGGAAGGATATTACGATTTCATCATCATGGATATACAGATGCCTGTCATGGATGGACTCGAGGCGACGAGACAAATCCGCCATCTCGACCGTAGGGATATAAAGAATTTACCGATCATAGCCATGTCTGCCAACGCTTTTGCCGAAGACGTACGACTGAGCTTAGAAGCGGGCATGAACGAACATATCCCTAAGCCGATAGATATAGAAAGGCTCTACAGCATCATGGGGAGATGGTTTCGCTAACATAAAGCAGAGCCAAGCTGTTATTTCAGAAACGTATCGATAGCCGCCCGCCAGTCTTCCCCATTTCGGGGCTGGTAGGTGGCGAAGCCGAGTGAGCGTCCCACTTCAATATTGCTTTTGCCATCATCCACAAAAAGTGTTTCCGATGGGATAAGGCCGCTGTCTTTGATCATATAATCGAAGATTCTCCGGTCAGGCTTTGTCACACCGACCTCATACGAGGTGTACATACGGTCAAAATAGTCCCCAATCGGACGGCCTGCAGGAGTGAATCCGGTCGTTCTTGCCCATCCTTCCTGAATAATGGGATTGGTATTGCTCAACAGATAGACATTGTAACGCTCACGGAGCGCCAGCAGATAATCGAGCTTATACTGGGGCGTATCAGAGATAAAGCCCAGCCAACCGTGTCTGATTTCATCGTAGGTAAGGTCTTTTCCCGTATGTTCACGAAGTTTCCGGCAGAATTCATCAGCATCGATTGTTCCGTTCTCTACTTCCAGAAAAATACCTTTCTGTTCATAAGGATCGAGCAATTGTTCGGCATCCTCCACTCCTATCTCTTTAAAGCGCTGTACGGCCTGGCTATGGTCCAGGTCGATCAAGACGCCTCCCAAATCGAATACTATATTCTTTATTGTTCCCATGTCTTCTGTCTTATTCCCGCAAACTTACACAAAAGCCTCCGGATGAGCAAATAAAAAAGAAGGCCGTATACAGTTGCATACGACCTTCAGTATAATCATTCGTTCACAAGTCTTAAAAACAAGCCTGCAAACCGAAACTTGTTTATTCCAGTTTATGGATAACCAAACCGGAACGCAGTTTAGGTTCGAACCAGGTTGTCTTTGGAGGCATGATATTACCGGTGTCGGCAATATCCATCAACTGCTTCATCGTAACGGGATAAAGGGCCAAAGCCACCTTCATCTCGCCACTATCCACGCGATGTTTCAATTCTCCCAGACCGCGGATACCACCGACGAAGTCGATACGCTTGTCAGAACGGAGATCTTTTATGCCTAAGATTTCATCCAGGATCAGGTTGGAAGAGATCGTTACATCCAGTACCCCGATCGGATCACTGTCGTTATACGTACCCTGCTTAGCGGTCAGCGAATACCATTTTCCACCCAAATAGAGCGAAAAGTTATGCAAAGCAGCAGGCTTATAAATATCCGTGCCTTTCTCTTCCACGATGAAGTTCTTACCCAACTTATCCAGAAACTTTTCTTCCGACAGGCCGTTCAGATCCTTCACCACCCGGTTATAATCGATAATGGTCAGCTGATTTGCCGGGAAACAGACAGCCATAAAATAGTTGTACTCTTCGTTCCCCTTATGAGCCGGATTCTGTTTCGCCTTTTCAGCGCCGACCAGAGCGGCGGCGGCAGAGCGATGGTGACCGTCGGCAATGTATAAGGAAGGCATTTCACCAAACAGTTCGGTAATGCGGGCGATATCGGCATCATCGTCGATAATCCAGAACGTATGTCCGAAACCATCATCTTTTGCCACGAAATCATATTCCGGAGCGCGGGATGTATATTTGGCAACAATCCTGTCCAGTTCGGCATTATCGGGATAAGCGAAGAACACCGGTTCGATATTGGCATTGTTCACACGAACATGTTTCATACGGTCCTCTTCCTTATCACGGCGCGTCAGCTCGTGCTTCTTAATAATACCGTTCATATAATCGGGCACATAGGCACCGACGACCAGACCATATTGCGTTTTGCCGTTCATTGTCTGGGCATATACATAGTAACACTCCTTCTGATCCTGTACCAGCCAGCCTTTTTCCTGGAACATGTTGAAATTAGCAGCCGCTTTCAGATAGACGGCAGGATCATGTTCATTTGTTCCGACCGGAAAGTCGATCTCCGGTTTGATGATATGATAGAGTGATTTCTCGTTTCCTTTCGCTTCTTCACGTGCTTCTGCCGAGTTCAAAACATCGTAAGGACGGGAAGCGACCTGTTCAATTAAATCTTTCGGAGGACGGATCCCCTTAAAAGGTTTGATTCGTGCCATAGCTTAATTCTTTTTTTACTTATTAACACGGAACTTTTCACATCCTTCTTTCAGGAAGCCTTCGATCTGCTTGGCGGCAGCAATACCGGCATTGATATTGGCTTCGGCAGTCTGTGCACCCATCTTTTTGGGAGTGGAGAAATAGCGACCGGCAAACTTGGCGGCAAACTCTTCGTTGGCTGCCGGCATAATGTCAGTCATATATTTCAAGTCTGTACGTTCTTCCATCAGCTTGATCAACTCAGCTTCGTTGATCACTTCTTTACGGGCCGTATTTACAAGCAAACCACCTTTCGGCATCTTGCCGACCAAAGCATAATTGATGGAGTTCTTTGTCTCGGCCGTTGCCGGGATATGCAAAGAGACAACGTCGCAGGTTGCATACAGTTCTTCCTGGGAAGCTACCGGCTTCACACCATCCGCTTCGATAGCAGATGCCGGGCAGAAAGCATCGAAAGCATAGATTTCCATTCCGAAACCTTTCGCTATACGAGCCACATTACGGCCTACGTTACCGTACGCATGGATACCTAATTTCTTTCCTTTCAGTTCCGTACCGGAAGTGCCGTTATAGAAGTTACGGACAGCCATTACCATCATACCGAAAGCCAATTCGGCCACGGCGTTCGAGTTCTGCCCCGGCGTATTCATCACGCAAACATTGTGGGCTGTTGCGGCAGCCAGATCGACATTGTCATAACCGGCTCCGGCACGTACCACGATCTTCAACTGTTTGGCTGCATCCAAGACTTCAGCATCGATAACATCACTACGGATAATGATAGCATCCACATCTTTAACAGCTTCCAGTAGTTTTGCTTTTTCACCGTATTTCTCCAACAGGATCAGTTCGTCACCTGCACCTTCCACGACTTCACGGATACCTTTCACAGCTACCGCTGCGAAAGGTTTATCTGTTGCTACTAATATCTTTGCCATAATTAATGCTTTCTTTCAAATTCTTTCATACATGCGATCAAAGCCTCAACGCTGCTCTTCGGCATTGCGTTATACAGAGATGCGCGGAAACCGCCTACAGAACGGTGCCCCTTGATTCCGACCATACCGGCGGCAGTTGCAAACTTACTGAATTCGTCTTCCAGTTCCTTGTATTCATCGTTCATGATGAAACATACGTTCATGATGGAACGGTCTTCTACAGCTACCGTACCTTTGAACAATTTGTTACGGTCGATTTCGTCATACAGGATAGCTGCATTTTCCATATCTTTCTTTTCCATAGCAGCGATACCGCCCTGTTCCTTATACCATTTCAAGGTCTGCAAAGCAGCGTAGATAGGCAATACGGGAGGTGTGTTGAACATGGAATCCTTTTTGATATGCGTGTTGTAATTCAGCATAGTCGGTATCGGACGGTCCACATGTCCCAAAGCATCCTGGCGTACAATTACCAGCGTTACACCGGCAGGAGCCAGGTTCTTCTGTGCACCGGCATAAATAATGTCATACTTGGAAATATCGATCGGACGAGAGAAAATATCAGACGACATATCACATACCAACGGAACCTTTACATCCGGATCCTTACGCGTTTCCGTACCGTAAATGGTATTATTGGATGTATAATGGAAATAATCAGAATCTTCTGCAATCGTATAATCTTTAGGAATATACGTATAGTTTGCATCTTTTGAGGAGGCAACCACATCCACTTCGCCGAACAACTTTGCTTCCTTGATCGCATTGGATGCCCACGTTCCGGTATCAATATAAGAAGCTTTCTTCTTTAAAAGGTTGTAAGGCACCATACAGAACTGCATACTGGCACCACCGCCCAAAAAGACGACTTCATAGCCGGCAGGAACATCCAGTAACTCTTTGATTAATGTACGCGCTTCGTCATTTACGGCAACGAATTCTTTACTTCTGTGGGAGATTTCAAGAAGGGATAAATCCATACCAGCAAAATTCTCTACCGCTGCAGCCGTATTTTTAATTGTAAACTCGCTCAAGATAGAGGGACCTGCATAAAAATTGTGCTTCTTCATACCAATGTCTTTTTAATGTTATATATAATTCAAGTAACTAATTTTCCAAAAACAGGCGGCTAATGTACAAATTAAATTGAAAATTGCGCATTGAAAACCGAAAAATCTTAGCAAGACGTCTACCATTAAGGCTTTTTTGTTTACATTTCTCTTCATTTTTCCACTTTCAATTGTCAATTTTCAATTCTTAGAACCGGTCGCCCCACAAACGTCTCATCTGTTCGATCAGTTTGTGCTCAGCCGGATTTTCCTGCCCTTTCCACAGCCGTTCGTTCAAAATCTCCTTTGGAAGAAACTCTTGTTTGACAAAATGATTTTCATAATCATGCGCATATTTGTAGTCTTTCCCGTAATTCAACTCAGCCATCAATTTGGTCGGCGCATTACGCAAATGAAGAGGAACGGGAAGATTTCCCGTACGGTTCACCAACTCTAACGCATCATTGATCGCCATATAAGCCGAATTACTTTTAGGACTGCACGCCAGATAGACGGTCGTTTCCGCTAAGATAATCCGTCCTTCGGGCCAGCCGATTTTCTTCAAGGCTTCAAAACAAGCATTTGCCAATAAAAGAGCATTCGGATTCGCTAATCCGATATCTTCCGATGCTGAAATAACCAGACGGCGGGCTATAAATTCCGGATCTTCTCCGCCGGCAACCATACGTGCCAGCCAGTAAACAGCCGCATCCGGATCACTTCCCCTGATGGATTTGATAAAGGCTGATATAATGTCGTAATGCATCTCTCCCCCCTTGTCGTACGCTGCCGGATTCTCCTGCAAACGTTCCACCACCTTTTCATCCGTTATTTCGATCTTATCACTACCTTCTTCCGCCGCAACTACGAGTTCCAGGATATTCAGCAGCTTCCGGGCATCGCCTCCGGAATAGCGTAACACGGCATCCGTTTCGGTCAGCACGATGTTCATATCCTTCAGAACCACATCTTCCGTAATCGCCTTATTCAACAATGTCAGCAGGTCATCCTTTTCCAGAGATTTCAATACATATACCTGGCAGCGCGAGAGCAACGGGCGGATCACTTCGAATGAAGGATTTTCCGTTGTGGCTCCAATCAAGGTGACCACTCCTGTCTCTACTGCATTTAGCAGGGAATCCTGCTGCGACTTGCTGAAACGATGTATTTCATCTATAAACAGGATCGGTGATACGGTATTGAAAAAGCGGTTACCCTTTGCTTTTTCTATTACCTCCCGCACGTCTTTCACGCCTGAACTGATCGCACTCAACGTATAGAACGGAGCTTCCAGTTTATTTGAAATAATCTGCGCCAGCGTTGTCTTTCCTACACCCGGAGGCCCCCACAATATAAATGAAGGGACACGTCCCGCATCAATCATCTTTCTAAGAACAGCACCTGAACCTACCAGGTGTTTCTGCCCGATATAATCGTCCAACGTTTTCGGACGTAATCTCTCTGCTAACGGTTGACTCATCATGTTGACAAAAGTCGTATATTTTATTTACTTTTCAAAGCATAAATGCAGTAAAAATTCAAGGCAATTTTGATGTTTGATAGCAGAAAAATATAATAAATAGTAAGCAAAATACCATATTACACCATAGTAACACAAACATCGCGCTATCAAATTGTCAGAAACAAGATTAATTTCCAGCAAAAAGTTCCTTGTTCCCCAGCTTGACGCGAAGACGTAAAAGAGCAGACCAAACCAACCCCATACTTATTCGATCCGCCTTAATACGATCACGCGCCAAACATGAAAACAAGCTATTTCAGGCTGATATTTTCCAGATCACGGATCACAGTCATATCCATAATATCACTATAAATTTCCGTAGTCCTCACACTTTTATGCCCCAATAACTTCTGAACCGTTGTGATATTAGCTCCATTATATAACAATAGGGTTGCATTCGTATGACGTGCCATGTGAAAAGATAACTTTTTATCTATCTCAGCCAACCGGCAGATCCTTTTTAACTGCTTGTTCACATTCGAATTAGCTGAAGCGGACACACCGAACAGGGTCTTGGAATGAGATCTACGGTAACGTTCATAAATAAACAGTGCCTTCCCATCAAACAATAGAAACAGAGGTAAACGCACATTCACGTCTGTTTTTACCGAAGAATAAACCAACCACAATTTATCATCGATCAATTGGAAATTATCCGGCTTGATATTCACGATATCAGAAAAACGCAGCCCGGTGTAACAACTAAACAAGAACATATCGAGTGTTCGCCTGAGTGTCCGTTGCAGTTTGGGAGCAACCTTTTCCAGCTGGTCTAACTCTTCGGGAGTAAGATGTCCCCGTTTACTCTCCATGTATTTGATCTTATACTTACGAAACGGATATTTCTGCAATTCGAACAAATCTTTATTTATAGCCAGGTTGATATATCTTTTCAGATGCTTCATATGCTTGGCTATAGTATTTCTATGATAGTCATGCTCGAGGAGAAACCGTTCGAAATCACAAAGAAAATTGAAAGTAAGATCATCAAAAGCCACCTCCGGCTGATACTGGCACAAGACCTGCAAAGTCGATAAATGGTTTTTCAACGTCGACATTCTGAGATTACTACGTTCAATCTCATTTTTCATAAAAGAAATAAAAGAAGAAGAATCATAGTCCCCCCTCTCCCTTAAATATTTCAAAGAAAACGGACGCCCGCTCTGTACCATATCCAGTTCGATTCGTTCCAAGTAAGCAATATAATCTTCAATGTACTGATTGAGTTCATCCATATTGGGATGATTCCTCACAACCCTCCTCTTGCTATCCCACTGAGAGGGTTTCACATAGATCTTCGTCGAGAAATACTTTTTCTGCCTGTTAAGATAGGCCTCTATTTGAATTAGAGCCTTTCCTTCCGCATTCAACCTTTTTTTCCGATTGAACACAAGATTGTAAATAACCTTTTCCATAATATACATTATTTTCTGAATGAGAACACGAAGGAACAATAATAAGTTCTTTCTTTCACATGAGACAAACTAAAAGTTTGTTATATTTTGTGTATCAATAGAATATATATCAGTCAAAAACAGTAGTAGTAAATTGGCATAAGGGCATAAAAAAGAGGTGCGCCACTCAGGCACACCTCTCTTCCATATTCTTTAATATTATTTAATTTCAACCTTACAGGGTCGGCTGCGGAGCTGCCGGGTTGTTATCGGTATCCGAAATACCCGTATTCGTCTGCATCTCACATTGCGGAATACGATAAATCAGAATTTGGGATTCCGGTTCCAGGTTAAACTGAACAGAAGCAGCATAGTTAGTGCCCTTACGTACAACCGGTTTCTTTAAACGTAAAAGATCAAACAAGGCAAACCCTTCACCCCAAAGTTCCGAACGGCGTTGCAACCAAACTTCATCCTGAAACTCCTGAGGAGATGATGCCTTGCTGGTAAATGAAGGATCACGATATGTCTGAACAAAACTTTCCAATGTAGCTTTACCGCCAGCCAAATTTCCACTCATGGCTTCACCTTCGGCTTTAATCAGATACATTTCTTCCACACGCATCAGAGGCCAATCTGAAGAGTTGGTCGTATTTCCAAATACATTCTGATAAGCACCGAACTTTACATTTGTATACTTACTCAAACCGAAATAATCGATTACGGATTTATTTCCTACCTTTTCATTATCAACCAAAGTTGAAGTCCCTTCCGGTGAGACAAACCACTGCTTGCGGATATCTGTTTCCGGAATCTTATCATAGAGAGCAGAACTTACATAGCGGAAAGATCCGGTCAAAGTCGTATAACCATTTCCGGTCAATGAGCACAGATGTGACGGCCAGTTGATAATACCGGTCAAAACAACATCGTTATCCGGGGATATCATAACGCCCCACAACCAGGAACTGGCCGAAGCGGAATTGAATGTCGGAGTTGAAACTTCCTGCAATGTCTGGGGAGTTCCACCTGCAATCGCCTTTTCAGCATCTCTTGCAGCATCCGCCCATTTCTGCATCAACAAGTTGGCACGTGCACGAAGACCATACGCCACATACACATCGATTTTGTCTTTGTTATTACCGTTATCATAGGCTTCGCTCTCCAACAGTTCGATGGATTCATTCAAATCGGTCATAATCTGATCATAGACCTGTTGTACCGTAGCACGCGGATTATTTTGTTTTTCCTCTTCAGTCATGTCTTCCAACACGATTGGCACTGCCAGCGCATTCTCATGTCCGGCATAAGTGAACTGGAAGCTCTGAACCAGATTCAGATAGTCGTAAGCACGGGCAGCCAAAGCCTGACCACGATATATTTTCAGATCCGACTCTTCCGAACCTTTCGGTGCAGACTGCAATACTTTATTTGCAGCCAACATGTGGTTATAGAAGATTTTCCAGATATATTCCGCACCGCTTTTCCGTGCATAATCACGGTCAGCATAATTCTGTGCACGGTTAAACCAGTTATAACCGGATGTTGTAGCCACGAAGTCTTGTCCGCTGGATTCCAGCTGAAGAGCAACGGCCGGTACACCGAAGTCACTATGATAGGTGTTTGCATCATCTGAAATCGTACCATAGAAATTCAACCGGGCAGCCATTGCATTTACTCCGGAGATCACCATATTAGGGCGCTTATCATTTGTTTCGTCCAGCTGATCCTCGGTAACATATTGCCCGTCAGGCAATTTATCCAAATCGCAAGATGCCAGTATCAATGCGGCAGATGCGAACAGTAAATATTTATTTGTTACTTTCATAAGTCTTAATAATTTAACAGATTAGAAATTCAATGAGATACCGCCAGAAAGAGTACGGATCGGTGAATAAACATTATCGGAAGCAACATAGCCCTGACGTGGATCCAATCCCTTACGAGCAGTCAATAAAGCGACATTGTCAGCAACAAAATACAGACGAACGCCCTCTATCTGCAACTTACGAGTCCAACTCTTTGGCAACGTATAACCGAATGTGATATTCTGCAGGCTCAGATAATCAGAGCTGGTCAACCAACGGTCCGAAGTAGAAACGATATAGAGATCGTTTACATTCAAACGAGGAACATTCGTATTTCTATTCTCAGGAGTCCAGGCATTCAACATGTCTTTGTGCAATGCGCTACCCGTAGCTGCCGTATTCATTAAATCCTGGTAGGTATAATCCAAAATACGACCGCCTAACTGATAGGCAAACGAAATAGAGAAGTCGAAACCGTAAGCCGTAACGCTGGTACCAAAACCACCATATACCTTCGGCAGGATATCACCTGTTGCGAAGCGGTTTTCCGAAGCTGTTGCATAATCTGCCGTAACAGTGCTGCCATCAGCAGCCGGCTTCGTCAAAGCCCACAGGCTTTCACCTGTTTCCGGATCTACACCTGCATACTTCGGCATATATAACTGATACATTGATTCATCTTCACGGTAAATGCGTGAACCGTCGATCAACTCTCCATTCAGTTCAGGAGCCAACTCCAATACTTTATTCTTAAAGTGAGTAAGGTTCAAATTTACGTTCCAGGTAATGTTCTTTGTTTCGATAATGTTTGAATTCAAATCCAATTCAACACCACGGTTTACCATTGAACCTACATTCTCCGGCAAACGGGAATATCCCATTGAAGAAGCAACCGGCTTGAAGTAAAGCATATCAGTTGTCTTACGAGAGAAATATTCAGCAGAACCGCTCAGCTTACCACCCCAGAATGTAAAGTCGAAACCGGTGTTGAAACTGTGAGAAGTTTCCCAGGTAATATCTTTATTTCCTTTATAATATAAAGATGTAGCAAAATCACCATTGCTGTTAGACAATGTATATTGATCCTGATACGGATAATAGTTACGATACATACCACCCTGATACATCAGGTTATCATTACCCTGCAAACCGTAGCTGATCTTATACTTCAACATATTGATCCAGCTCTGGTTAGCCAGAAACTCTTCCTTGTTCAGCAACCAACCTGCACCGACAGACCAGAAGTTACCCCAACGGTTATCCGGATGGAATACAGAAGAAGCATCACGACGATAAGAGACAGAACCGAAGTATTTGCCGTCGTAGTCATACTGGACACGGAACAACCAACCTTCCGTTGCATAATTATTCGAATAAGATGAATTGCTCTGGTTCAGAATACCGTTATCCAATTCCGGAACGTCCGGATTGTACAGTTTCTCACGCTGGCCATACAAATACTGATATTTGTAATTATAATTTTCATGACCGGCCAATACGTCCAGGTTATGAACATCATTAAATGTCTTGTTATAAGTCAGCAAATACTGCTGGTTTGTGCTGAATGAACGCTGAGTAGAGACAGAGATCAAACCGCCGACACCACTTGTTTCAGAATACTGTCCGTAATACGGATTCACCAGGTTGGAATAGCGGACGTTGTTGGCATCCACACCGATATTAACCTTAGCCTTAATACCACCCCAGATATCGACATCGGCAGACCATTTACCACTGAACACATCACCGGAATATTTCATCATATCCAGCATATAACTTGCCAACGGGTTTGCATTCGGGATTGTATTTTCACGATAGAAATTCGTATCCGATCCATAATCATAACGCTGCATGCCACGGTTATCATACATGATCTGGCCGGAAGCATCACGGATATACATCGGATAGATAGCTCCGATAATATTGGCTGCGTAGAAAGCATTTGCATTTGAAGTACCACCTTCCGTATCCTGTTCGCGGCTGTCATAATGTGTAAAAGACATATTACCGCCTAACTTCAACCAAGGCTTTACCTGATAGTCCGCTTTCAAACGGGCCGTATAACGCTGGAAACCTGAATTAGGCACGATACCCTGGTCATCCAGATAGCCGGCAGACATATAGAAATTCATCTTATCGGTTGCACCACTGACATTCAGGTTATATTCCTGACGAGCATTATTCTGGAACAATTCGTTTGTCCAGTTATCCGGAGTATAATAATATGTTCCGTCAGAATAGCCCAATGTTGCTTTCGGATTCAGCTTGCCATCCATCCCGATCAATTGCTCTCCATTAGGTACGTTAAAGACCTGATATCCCAAATAAGCCTGAACAGGCGTACCGTTAATCATAACATCATTGGCATAAGCATTGGCACCGGCAAGGTCGCCTGCAGCCAAATAACCGCCTAAATCTCCGTTATAGATAGATGCATAGTTCAATTCATAGAACTTACCCGGATCTGTTATGCGATCATAAGAAGATATACCGCGTTTATTCACACCCCATTTAGCATCGAAGTTAATACGCGCCTCACCGCTTTTACCTTTTTTCGTAGTAATCAGGATAACGCCGTTAGCACCACGAGCACCATACAATGCATTGGAAGCAGCATCCTTCAAAACTGTCATCGATTCGATATCAGATGTACTGATCGCAGAAATCTCGCCATCATAAGGAACGCCGTCAACAACATACAACGGTTTATTGCTGGCAGAAATAGAACCGATACCACGAATCCGGACTTCAGCGTCTTTACCCGGCTGCCCCGTATTACTTGTTGTCTGTACACCGGCAACCTGTCCAGCCAATGCATTCGTCACGTTTGCAGTCTGACGGGCAATAATTTTTTCATTCTTAATCGTTGCAGCAGATCCTGTGAAAGCACTTTTTTTAGCTGTACCATAAGCAACCACCATGACTTCATCAAGCATTTGGTTGTCACCTTCCAACACTACTTTCAAAATAGGTCTAACCCCGATTTCCAAGGGCTTCATTCCGACAAAGGAAACTACCAGAGTCTTTGCAGAACTACGTAGATGTGTAATTATTTAATTATCAGTTTATTACATAAACATGGTGTATTTATTTACTCCAAAATAATAAAAAACAAACAAAGCTATGGAGAACCAGGTATATCATTTGATTTTCAAACAATTAAGCAACCTTTCGGCATTAATTGTCTTCAAATAATAGTTTATGTAGTAGGGTAATTGTGCTACCAGATTTCTCTTTAATCAAATAGGAAAAAACTATTTAGCAGAAGTCTGATATATATTTTTCAGCCAATATTCAAATGCCGGATCCTGGATTTCGATCACATTACCCGGTAGTATATCAATCAAATCTTTTTCGAGTGTTGCTTTTCTTAGATTTTTGATGTTGGCTGATGTTCCTAATTGATATTGTTTCAATACATCTTTAGATGAGAAATTAACGACGCCGTCAGCTACTGCGATTAGAAAGCTGATTTGGCGGGAAGTTAATGAGTCGATTATATTGGTAAACAGTAGGCTTAATTGCCCTATCAGGCTGTTGAACGCTTCGGTTACGATTTCTTCTGAACATGCATCCGATGTTCGCAACCAAGTCTGTTGGCTCAATTGCTGTGTGTAATAGGGATGATTCTTCATTTTATCGGCAATCATACCACATAATTCATCGGAGATTTGCTTCCCCGTATCAGCAAAGCGTTTGGATATAAAGGTGATCCAATCTTCCCGTTTTATTTTTTGCAGAAAGAGAATATCTCCGAATTTATAGAATGGCATGCTATAATCATTGAAAATGCCTAATAACATGTGTCGCTTACTCCCATAAAGACAATAACATACAGAAGTCTGCTTCTGCCAATGGGCACGCAACTTGCGTTGGAAAGCAAGTGAGTCCTCATATTCATTGATATTTTGGAATTCATCTATACAAACAATAATCTTCTTGCCTTTATCCTGAGCAATCTGCTGCGGCAGATCCAATATATCGTCATACGAAAGTTGATTCTCTTTAAAAGAAATTCCAAATGACAGTTCATAGCTTTGGCTACCTTCAGAAAGAGAAACAACCGGAGCCATTCGTCCCAAATACTTTTTAACCCCTGCTACAAATTCTTCCCAGGCAGATGTCGACACTCGCATCAGTGCATTGGCATAGGCAGTATAGAATTGTTCTTCTGTTCGGCAGTTAAAGATGTCTACTTGGCAAACCAGTATATCTTTATTTTTTTCGGACAAGAGTTTCGCACATTTATTCACTAAAGAGGTTTTACCCCAACGACGTGGGGATATGATAACAGTATTGATAAGACTACTGAAATTCTGGCTTAACAATGCTACTTCATCTTTTCTATCCGTGAAATTCTGCTTGTCGGCAATACGGCCGTAAACGAATGGTGCTTCCATAGAACAATCTTTTTATGCAGAAGCAAATGTAGGTACAAAACTCAGAAAATACAAATATGGAATAAATTAATTTGAAATCAATCGATTTCAAATTAATTTATTCCATAGCTATTTTGTGAACTTTCAGTTTTTATAGTTGAAATAAAAAAGGCTATGATCAAACGAATCATAGCCTTTTACTATTACTATGTGGATAGAATTACTTTTTCGGAAGTGTACTGGACCAATCATTCTGTTCTACTCCAAAACCGGAATTGATCTCAGCACTTGGGATAGGGAACAACAAATTGGAAATCTTGTAGTTCGTATAAGTAAACATTACACTGGGTGCACTATAAGCGTAAACCTCAGCTTTTTCATCCCAACGGCGTAAATCATATAAACGCAGACCTTCCTGGAACAATTCACGTGCACGTTCGTCTTTAATAAAGGACATCAATGCCTCAGATGTTGCCGGTAGATCACTTACCGAAGTTATATCTGCATTACGTTTAGCTACTGTTAATAAAGCATTCTGTGCATTACTCAGGCTACCGTTTGAACTCTTCAAATTAGCTTCTGCAATAATCAGGAACATTTCCGGAGCATTTACTATATAGTTCGTTCCATAAGCGGAGTTTCCCGAAGCATGTGAAAATTTACCTGATTTAAAAACCGGTACGGTTGATGAAGAAGTCGCATCCCATTCAATGAGACTTGTACGACAATCGTTTTCACCATAGAGAGACAACAATTTCGGACTTGGACTGAAGTTATAAGTAGACCATAATGTTCCGCATGAGTTGGCCGACCAGTTTTGTGTTTCTGTAATAGCCAAGGCAAACAGACTTTCCGAATTGGATTCTCCACCATTATAAAGTGCTCTATAAGAATCTTTTTTATAAGTCAACGATGTGATGCCTGCTTCGTCGAGTGCTTTTTGGGCGTGCGTCATTGCTTCATTCCAATTTTCCAGATACAAATATGTACGTGCCAATAATCCATAAACAGCAGCTTTATTGAAGTATAACAATTGTCCTCTGTCACCACCTGCCGCATCGAAATGGGTGATTGCATTGTTGAAATCAGAAAGTACAGCCTCATAGCTCTGTCCTACAGTAGAACGGCTGACTTGAGCAAGCGCTTCGATAGGTTTGTCGATAATGACGATACCCGGTTCAGAAGAAAAGTCTGTGCCGTTTACTTTTATCTGGTGCCCATAAATATTAGTCAATAACAACTGGGCATATCCACGAAGTGCGTATGCTTCTGCCATATTACGGTCCAGAACTGCTTTTTCTTCAGCCGTACTGTTTTCATAGATTGCCTGTGCACCATTAATGATACGGGCTGCATTATCCGCAGTTTTGTATCCATATTCCCAAATATGCTCCAAATAAAGGTCTGTATCAGTGAATGTATACTGATAAATACCGTCAAAATGACCGGTTTTTGAATTCCAGTATGAAATATCAGTTGGAATATCACCGATGCTGATAGCATAGTTACCAGCAAAATAATAATAGTACAAATTATAATAAGTACCATTAAGCGCTGTCGAAATGTTGTCTACTGTTGACAATCCTGCATCGACATCAATGCCTTTATAGTAATCGGTATCCAAGAAGCTGTTTCCGCATCCTGAAAATCCGCATCCTAAAGTCAACAGGATAAATGCATTTAATATATTTTTTTTCATATTTTTAAACATCTCTTTTTATTACTGTAACACAAGATTTAGAAAGTAAGTTGAATACCTCCGACAAACGTACAAGTAGCCGGATATTGCCAAGCGATAACACCATTAGCCGATGTTTCCGGATTATAGCCGATAAAGTCACTTGATGTAAACGTATAGAGATTATCAACAGAAACATAAGCACGTAATTTCTGGATAAATACTTTTTCCGATAATCTTTTCGGTAATGTATATCCCAATGTAATATTGCTGATACGCAAATAGCTTCCATTATACAAGAAACGGGAAGATGTTTTTGTTGCATTGTTCGGGTCACCGTAAATGTATTGCGGATATTTAGCTGTTTTGTTGTTCTCTGTCCAAGAATTAAGAGCTACGTCTTCAAGCGGTGTACGCAATGACATACCGAAACCTGTAAAAGAAGCACCTGAATCAAAGACTTTGCCACCTAAACGATAGTTAAAGTTAATATTGAAATCCAAGTCTTTCCAAGTCAAGTTGGTTCCGAAGCCACCTAAAATTTTAGGATCGGCATTACCGACATAACGCTTAGCTGCTGCATTATAATCAGAAGTCGTCTCGTCACCTTCTTTATTAAGATACCACATCGGTTTACCATTTTCCTGATTAACACCTGCATATTCTTTCATATAGAACTGGCTATAAGGGCGTCCTTCTTCAATAATCTGGTAAGTATATTCCAAAGGATCATCAGTTGACAGCTTTATCACTTTATTTCTGTTCCAAGTCAGGTTAGCAAAGACATTCCAGCTCAAGCCCTTCTTCTGGATGATATTTGCATTTGCGGAAAGTTCGATACCACGGTTACGGATAGACCCGATATTCTGATAGGTTTCTTTGATACCGGTTGTCATAGACAAAGGCACTTGGAAAAGAGCGTCAGAAGTATCTTCGTTATAGAAGTCAAAAGTCAAATGGAAACGTTGGATGAAAGAAAGGTCAAATCCTACGTCAAACTTCTTGGAAACTTCCCAAGTCAGTGCCGGATTCGGAATACTGATCGGACGCATACCCGGTGTCTGATTGTAGTTATAACCTGAAGAATAGAATCCACGAGCAGCATACCAGTCAATATCCTGGTTACCAACCGTACCGTAAGAAGCACGAAGTGTAGCATTCGTAATCACTTCATTCCCGTTAAGAAATTCTTCACTGGAAGCACGCCATTTTCCACCTACTGACCAGAAATTTCCCCAACGGCTGTCTGAGCCAAATACAGAAGAACCGTCACGACGAAACGAACCGGATAAGTAGTATTTATCTTCATAAGAATAATGTGCATCGAGGAAGTAAGAGGCCAAACGTGCTTCTTTCTTGTAATATTCACTACCTTGTTCTGTGCCGGCAGTTGTAAGGTCACGCATACCGGATGCTGCAAACGGGAAGTCTGATTTAGCATAATAATCGTAGAAATAACTTTTCTTTTGCATTTCCTGTCCCAACATTACACCTACATCATGTTTCTCTGCAAAAGTGTAATTCCAACCGATAATGTTATTCCATGTAACAACAGTACTTTTTGCATTCATCTGCTGTCCCAATCCGTTATAATCTATACCCTGTGGATTATAAAGCGCACTCCAATACTGGTATTCGCGACGTTCGTTGACATTGACCCCCAGTGTTGTCTTGGCATAGATACCTTTACCGAAATCAACTTGGAAATAAGGGTTTAAGTTGATTGTTTGAAGAGTTGTTTCGTTTATCTCACCTGCTTTCTCATCCATCAATGCCAATGGATTGTAATTATTCACATTTGCATAGTTTCCCTCTTTATCATAGAACGGAGACATAGGCGTCTGGCTGGATATGGCAGCTGTTATCGGGCTGGACATGGAGCCTGACGTAGACAGAGAGAAGCCGTTCTGTGTAGAATAACTGTAGGAGGTATTTACACCCACTGTTGCCCATTTGAATTTAGAATCCAGATTAAGACGTCCGGAAAGACGTTCTAAATCCGAACCGATAAGCAAACCGTCCGTACTCAGATATCCTAAACTGACATAATAACCGGTAGAACCAGTACGTCCCTGCATATTAAGGTTATAATCCTGATAATAACCTTTACGTGAGATGGCATCCATCCAATCGTAAGAAGACTTGCGATCCCATCCAAAATAATCATCGGCCAGATAATCATAGTTTTCTTGCCAATCTCCACCTTGTGCAGCAGTCAAACCGTTGGCAAAAAGGTTCATTGTTTGTTGTGCATTGGCAAAGTCCATATTGTTATTTGCCATTGATACAAAACCTTGTTTAACATCAAGGTTAATGTTAAACTTGCCTTCCGAACCTTTCTTAGTAGTAACAATAATTACACCATTTGCAGCACGCGAACCGTAGATAGCTGTAGCCGCTGCATCTTTCAGTACTGTAATGCTCTCAATATCAGCAGGGTTAAGAGCTGCCATCGGGTCTAATGTATTGTTACTGCTGTAATTGAATGAATTATCATCCCTGTCCGAATCAATGGGCATACCGTCGATCACATAAAGCGGTTGCGTTCCTGAATTGAGCGAACCACGCCCACGTACATAAATAGACCCCCATACCCCCGGCATACTGCTTGAGTTATTCATTTGAATACCAGGCACAGATCCTTCCAGAGCCTTCACAAAATTCGCATCGTTTTTCTTTGCAAGAACATCTTTGCCCACAATAGATGCTGCTCCCGTAAATGACGCTTTACGTTGTACGCCATATCCCGTAACAACGACCTCGTCAAGCATCTCTGTATCCGACTCCAAAATAACATTTAATGTCGGTTTTACTCCCATTTCCTGAGTCTTCATTCCGACAAAGGAAACAACCAGAGTCTTTGCAGAACTTGGTACATCTAAAGAAAATGCACCGTTAAAATCTGTAACTGTACCTATAGTCGTACCTTTAACAACTATAGATGCACCAATGATGGGTTCATTGTCTTCCGCCGAAATAACAGTACCTGTTACTTTCGTCGTCTGAGCATTGACCATCCCAATACCTAATAATAGGCAGAATAAAAGGAAAGTTAACCTTTTCATAGACACACTTTTTTTGTTTAACTTATAAATAACTAATTTGCACTATCTCTCATTATCATACATCAAGTATGTATAAATCTTCCTAAGTGATGGCAAATGTAATAATAAATTTATTATAACAACTAAAAACTAACAGTATTTTATAAAAACAGGGTTGTTAATTAACAAAAGAGTGTGCATAATCGGCATTTTAGATGATATTTCCTTCTCTGATCCTCCATTTGCGGCTCTTTAAAATTTCCTATTTTTAACCTCTTTCCCCAATGTTGAAATTAAAGGATTTGTAGGGTAGAATATATCGATGGGGGCTATCTGGGTAGAAAAAAAGGATAGATAATCAATCTGCTACTTATTGTGGATGCTACTAATTTAAGCGCAGGAATGGGATAGCTCACCGTAGGTAAGTAATATTTTCCTCGCAAGCTATTTAAAAATTCCCCGGCAGCAAATTCAATGTTGATAACCGTCAGCCGTATGGCCGATAATCGTCAGCCACACGGTTGATAACCATCGGCCATACGGCTGATAATTATCGGCCAATAAACCGGTCGGCATGAATATACAAAATAATACTATACATTATTCTATTTATCAGCGATTTATTTCAATACCATAGAGCAGGATATTATTGGCTTATTTGTATTGACAGGTTCCTGTGCTTGACATAGATTTTGTTATCAGAAGTTTTTATATTTATTTGGTAGAACTTTTAGATGTTAAGGCTTATCTTAAATATCGTATATTATTTACTAATGTGTTATTAATTAGATTTTTACATTAAAAACAGAGATTGATTATCAGTCTAATATTACATCGGTATATAGAATTTGTATAATCTATATTGATCTGTAAATCAGATAATTGTAATACCTAATAGTTCTGCAAAGACTCTGGTAGTTTCCTTTATTGGGATGGAAAGCCAAGAATTGCCTGTAAAAACGCCTCTACATGTTGTAATGAAAACCTCATCAATGGCTCTGGAAGAGGTAGTTGTAGTAGGTTATGGTACAGCAAAAAAGGTAGGAACCGTTGTTGGTTCTATCAGTACCGTTTCTGCTGAAAAGATCGCATCGAAGCCTGTTTCTAACACAATGGATGCTTTGCAAGGGCAGGTGGCAGGTTTACAAGTTTATAACAGTTCCGGTGACCCTGGAGATAAGGAGAATAGACCTTCTTCTTATTTGAGAGGTGTAGGTTCTTTGACAGCAGGTAACGAACCCTTGTATGTATTAGATGGTACACCTGTGAGTTCTGATGTTATGTACATGATGAACCCGAACGACTTTGCAAGCGTAACTGTATTAAAAGATGCTTCCGCAACTTCTATCTACGGTTCTCGTGCTGCTAACGGGGTTATTTACTTAACAACCAAACGTGGTAAAGTCGGAGAAAAAGCGGTTGTAACAGTATCTGCAAACTATGGTGTGTCTTCATTGGCAAGAAAAGTAGGCTCTCCTATGAGTTCCAGCGAATTGCTTGGTCATCAATTGAAAAATGGAATTATCGACCAAGCCAGATATGATGAGCTATTGAAAAATGGTGTCAATACGAACTGGCAGGATTATTTCTTTAATAATAGTGCTCCTACTTATCAGATGAATGCATCTGTTCAGGGAGGTGGAAATAAGACATTATATTATGTATCCGGCTCTTACTACAATCAGGAAGGTATTACTCCGCGCTCAAATTACGAGCGTTATACATTCCGTTCAAACATTGAATCACAGGCTACGGATTGGTTACGCTTCGGAGCTAATGTAAGTGCAAGTTATGACGATACTCAGATTTCCGCTTTTACCTATCAAGGTTCAAACAGTTTGAGTGGTGGTATTTTTGGAACAATGTTGTTCCAACCTTATTATACTCCGTATGATAAAGAAGGAAATAAATTAGACTTTATTAATGGCGTTAACCGTTATAGCCCTTATTTTCTGTCTGATAAACAGCCTGGTGGATCAAATCAAGCACAATTAAATGGTAGCGCTTTTGTTCAGTTGACTCCAATAAAAGGATTAACAATTCGCTCTCAGTTCGGTATTGAGGCTTATGATTTGAGATATACAAGTAAAACCTTGCCTTCGCACCCGCAGTATGACGGTATAGGTCAAACAACACAACGTTTTGACAGAAATGCTCAGTTGACAATAACAAACACTGCTGAATATAAATTTGATATCAATGAAGATCATCAATTTACAGCTTTGGTCGGTCAGGAAGGTATCGATAACAATTTCCAACGTTATACATCCAAGACAACAGGACAGAGTGATGACCGTTTGACTATGCTTCAAGCCGGTACAACTGCATTATTAATGACAGGAGACGATTATAACCGCTTGTACTCTTATGCTTATTTGTCATTTTTCGGACGTATAGATTATTCTTACAAGAATAAATATTACGCAGATTTTTCTGTTCGAAATGATGCATCTTCACGTTTTGGTAAAGATAACAGAAACGCAACATTCTTTTCCGGAGGTTTGATGTGGAATTTAAAATCTGAGGATTTCCTGCAGGATGCCGATTATCTTACGGCGTTAAAACTGAAAGGTAGTGTTGGGTCTACTGGTAACTCTTCAATTGGGAACTACGAACACTTAGCGCTGGTTGGTACTAATCAGTACAATGCTCAGGGTGGCTGGAAAGTTTCATCTCCAGGTAACAGTTCTTTAGGTTGGGAAACTCAGATTTTGTCTAACGTAGGCGTAGAAGCCAGTTTCTGGGATCGTTATCGTATTGAGTTGACTTACTACAATCGTAAAACTAAAAACATGTTGATGGAAGTTCCTATTCCTTACACTTCTGGTTTCGAAACAATTACTCAGAATGTAGGCGCTATGACCAACTCAGGTATGGAACTTTCATTAAGTGTTGATATTATCCAGACAAAAGATATGTTATTGCAGTTCAATATGAACTATTCATATAATAAGAACAAAATCACGAAGTTGTTCTACGGATATGATGAATGGCCTATGCCAAGCTATTTGACAATGTATAAAGTTGGTGAACCTTTACAGTTCTACATGGCTGAATATGCAGGTGTAGATCCTACTGACGGAGCTCCGATGTGGTATGTTCCGGGTACGGATGGTGAAACGACTAAAGAATTTAACGAAGAAGAATTGAGCCAGGCTACAGGTAAAACACAGTATGCTCCTCATAATGGTGGTTTCGGTCTGAACTTTTCTTGGAAAGGATTGTCATTCGGTGCTGATTTTGCGTGGGTATTAGGTAAACATATGGTTAACAATGACCGTTACTTCTCTGTAAACCCTGCCGCATTTGCCGGATGGAACCAATCAACAGAAGTCTTGAACGAATGGTCACAACCGGGTGATATCACAGATATTCCTGCTTACGGTAATGTAATGCAATTTGATACTCACCTGCTTGAAAATGCATCTTTCCTGCGTTTGAAAAATATTGCCATTGGATATCAGTTACCAAAGAGCATTCTGGCACCGACAAAAGTTATCAAGAATTTCAAAGTTACAGCAAGTGCACGTAATTTGTTCACTGTAACGAAATATAAAGGAGCTGATCCTGAAATTGATTCAAACTTAACTTACGGTGCATTCCCGAACACAAAACAATTTATGATTGGGGCTGAAATAACATTCTAACATTAAAATTATAATCATTATGCACAAAATATTATTTGGAACAATGTTTTCACTGTTGCTTCTATCTACTTCCTGTGATCTGGATAAATTTCCGGAAGATAGTATAACAACAGAAACAGCATGGCAATCCATTAGCGATGCTGATAAGTTCAGAAATGGTATGTACGGTACATTCATGGCTGTAAACGGAGGTATTTACACATATATCCCCGATTATCAGACAGATGTCCTCAATGCAACTATTTCTTTCAGTAACAGAGGTGGAGATATCTACAGATGGGATTTCACATCTTCTCAATATGACATTGAAGATACTTATGAATACAATTATGAATGTATCAACAATTGCAATAATATTATTCAGAATATTGACAAAATTGTGATCGAGGATGCCGACGAACAGGCTCGCGCTGATATGATTAAGGGCGAGGCTTACCTGATACGTGCTCTTTGCTATCATACTTTGGTTGTTCGTTTTGCAAAAGATTACGAACCTTCTTCCGCTACATCTGATTTAGGTATGCCGTTAGTACTGGAAATGGATCCTGAAGGAAAGCCCAGCCGTGCAACTTTGGAAGAAACATATAAACAGATCAAATCGGATATATCCGAATCCAGAAAATTACTGAAAACAGAAGGTTCTGCCAATGCTATTTACATGACTACTGATGTCATCGATGCTTTTGAAGCACGCGTTGATCTGTATATGCATAATTACAGTGAAGCAATCACATTGGCTAAAAAAATCATCGCAAAATATCCGCTGATAAGTTCAGAGGATGAATTGGCAAGTATGTGGTTGAATGATAAAGGTTCCGAAATTATATTCAAGGTATTTATGTCTCAAGACGAAAGAAATACAAATCAGGAAATGCAATATTATCTGAACTACAATACTGGAGCAGGACTGTTTTCTCCGGATTTTGTGCCGACTAAATGGGTCGTTGATTTGTACGAAGATAACGATATCAGAAAGCAAGTTTACTTTACTGAAGACTCTGTAGTCTGCAATAGTACAAAAGTTGGAGGTATATATCTGTTAAACAAATATCCGGGCAATCCAGAACTGAAAACAAGCACATATCAATACTATCAGATGCCTAAAATTTTCCGTGCTGCAGAATCATATCTGATTGCAGCAGAAGCAGCTTATAATGAAGGAAATACATCTGAAGCTCTGGGATATGTAAACAGTCTCCGTTCTGCTCGTCAAGCTTCAACTTTAAATGTCAATGGTGAAGCTGTTTTAAAGGCGATCAAAGATGAATGGATCCGTGAATTTATTGGTGAAGGCCACCGCTTGAATGATCTGAAGAGATGGCATGATGGTTTTAGCAGACATGATACCCAAACTCCTTCTATTATCATGTCCGGAGCTAACTACAACGAAAAGACAGTTTCAGCTGACGATCAACGTTTTGTTTGGGAAATTCCAGCAAACGACTTAAAAGCGAACTCTAATTTAGTTCCGAACTGGAAATAAGTTTTCCATCAGATCATACGAATTTATATATAAAGGGGGATGTGTCACAAGTGTGTCACATCCCCTTTTTATATTAACATATATGGGAATACTTCCGTATAAGATCACTTTGCAAACCTTACATCCGTCCCCTTATCTTCTTTTGCTTTAATTGCCAGCGCCCGGCCCTGCACCTTCACCTTGCCGGTTATGAACTCGGGAATATTGAACGACTTCATAAAGCTATGATAAAAATCCGTTTCTTTCTGGGGTAACAAGAATGGCTTTCCGACTTTGCCGTCTTCACCGATGTAAGCAATATACGGACGCGTATACAGACCGTCCATCCGCCGGCTACTGAAAACAAACCAGCGGCTGTTGCTGCTCCAAGAATGATAGCTATCCACATCATCGCTGTTCACTTCCGTCAACGGACGGCTCACACCTGTAGAAAGATCCGCCAGATACAAATCGGCATCTTTATGCCAGATAGAAAAATTACCATAACCGGATAAGGTATATAAAAGGTAACGCCCATCGGGAGAAACACGTGGAAAAGAGGCGCTCATTCCACCGCTCTTTGCGTTATAGAGCGTATCGACCTGTGTACCGAAAGCACGTGTTTCCGGATCAAAGGAAATGGAGCAAAGATTGTATTTGATCTCCGAATACTCCCGCGGAATCGGACGGGCCTCCGCCGTACAGAAATAAAGTGTCTTTCCGTCTGGAGAGAAGGTCGGAAACGTCTCGAAGGCATCTTTTGAGAATATCTTGGAAGTCGTCACAATCTCGTGCTTCTGCACATCGTAGACAACGACATCGGATACCTCATCGTAGACCTCCACTCTGTTCTTGTCATTCAGATGAAACGCCTGCTTGGTTGTGTTCACCGAAAAGGCGACATATTTGCCGGAAGGATGCCAGGAGGGATAAACCAGAGAAGATATCGTCTCTTTGGTCTTCGTATTCAGCTTTTCAATTTTACCGCCATCGACCAGGATCGTGCCGGGAAAAGTCTCACGCATGTGAAACAGCATCTTATCCGGATTCTGCATACAAAACGAATGGCAGTTCACACAGTTATTGCCACTCATCTTATTTTCGATAATAGCGCTTTGTGTATAGTTTTCCAGATTCCGCTGATAGATTCCCATCTTGTTCCACAACTCATATCCCGGATCTATCAGACGATAAGCCAGATAAGAGTCGACTTTTTCCCGTGCGACCTGAATCGGGAAAGGTGCATATTCCACCCACTCGTTTCCCTGCTTCTCCTGAACAGTTACACGGATCGATTGGCCTGCTGCCGATTCCAACAGCTTCTTCCATTTGGAAGCAGGTATCACAATACTGCCTTTCTTTCCTCTTACCTCAAATTGCTGTCCGTCAGACGAAAAAAATGCACGGACATTCGTATTCCTATCCTTTAAAGCAAAATTCAGAGGAGCGATATTGGGTGGGATAATCACACCGGCATAATCAGGAAAAATAGCAGGCGTCTCATCCAATGTCCGGCTCACTTTCACCGAGTCGGAACAAGACAACAATGCTGCCAGCATCAATACATATAGATTCTTTCTTTCCATCTTCTTACACATCATTTAAACATAAAATAAAACCAGTAAGTATTGCCATACGACCGGTTCAGCAGACCCGCAAGAGCACTGTTGTTCCGGTTTGCAAGCACCTGTTTTTTATAGTCAGCAAACCGGTTGACCACCGTTTCCGAAATATTGAACTGCTTCCAGTAGTCCGGTTCCTTTTCAGACATAACAATCACAGCTTCCTGAAAATGCAGGGGCAGGACAGGCAGCGATTCTGTTCCGTAGTATTTCTCCACGACTGTTTTAAAGCCTTCCAGGTCTTTGGCAAGTAAATACATGGCTCCCAAATACTGCATAGCGGCAGAATTTGCCGGTCCTTTTCTCAAAAGCAACTCCAGGTCTCCGGTCAGTCCGTCTATCATGGCCAGAGAATTATGCTCCGGCAACATCCGCCTGCGGAGTCCCAACACAGGATCGTTTTCTACAGCTTCGTCATTATACAAATATTTACGCTGTGCACTGGCCCAATCCCGGTAAGCGAATGTCTTTTCCAAAATCGATATGTATTTCTCCGCAACCGGATAAGCGCCATAGATCAGGTTTGTCTGTACCAGCCTTTTCAACATACGGGGATTCCCATTCTCCATGGCACTGACATACCCTTCAAAAGCCATTTCCTGGGCAGAAGCCGTCGCTCCCATCGTAAAGTAGATATCACTCAGCATACAGGATATATTTTCCGACTTATTCCACTGCACAATCAGCCCTTGCGGTCCGTGCTGGTCGAAGTTGAACATTTTGTCCGACAGTTCTCCCCTATTCGCCAACGCCATATTCAGATGACACATATACAAGAAGTTGGTCAGTTTGCCTTTACATTCTTCTATCGTCTTATCCCATTGTTCCGTACGGGCAAAGTAGTCCAGTTTCTTCAGTCTTAATGCTTTCGTGTCGCTGAACTTAGGAATTCCCCACCATAAAATACCGCCAATCACGGCTAACTGCCCTACACAACAGATTCCGGCAATCAGCTTCTTTTCCGGCAATCCCTTTTTATTGCGGAAAAAGAAGGCAACCAGCATAACCAAAGGCAGACAGATCCAGGAATAATAGATAATACTCTTGGGATGGAGCGTATTATGATAATACAAGTCCGGCGCAAAAACCCACCGGTATTCCCCCATCAAAGAGAAATAGACGGCACCAAGCCCTAACAACAAAACTTCAGCCATCCCGACTAATGAGATATACCATTCAGGCGTTTTCCGAAGCAGTTCGTACAAACAAACCATCCCGGCAAACAACAGCGCAACAGACCCTGCCAGCCAGAACAACACCGGAGCCAAAACACATCCTGCGATCAAACGAAAGAGATCCTTCCGTATCCGCATATATCCATAAAGCACCGCCGTCATCATCAAATAGCAAACAGTTCCCTGCACCCGGTAATTAAAATCGAAATGGGCAAATAGCAGAGCCAGCACGGGCAACACATATAATAAAATGAAAAGCCCCGAAGACGGAGCAATCCGCTTAACAATACCAGCCATACAAATACCGACTCCGGTCAACAAAGCCGCAACAACAACCGGCCCGACATAAGGCAGGATGAAGAACTGCACCAGAAACTCCGCCACCAGCATGGACAAGCCACCGGGCAAAACAAGTTTATCCAGTACATACGTTTTTGAGAACAAGAACAACTGGCTTTGTTCTATATAGTAAAAGTGATACTCGAAACTCGTTTGCAAGAAAGCGAACAAAGCTCCGAAAACAATCAACCAAAAGGCAACAAGTTTATATTTCATCAGACAAAACCTTAAGCGTGTTTAACTAATCGAAAATGTTTATCCACCGAAGCCGGCAACTCGTGCGGATAATGTGTCACATAAATCAACGTCTTCCCCGGACGCGCGCAGAACTGCTCGATAATAGCAGCCGCTTTCTTCTTATTGCTTACATCCAATCCGTGCAATGGCTCATCCAAGATAATCAGGTCCGGATCTTTCACAAAAGCACGGGCCAGAAGCGCCAGACGCTGTTCACCGGAGGACAGCGTGAGGAAAGAACGGTCTTTCAGCTCTTCGATACCGAAAACACACATCCAGTCCAGCGCAACCTTCTGTTGCTGCTGCGTACATTTCCGGTACAGCCCGATAGAATCGAAAAAGCCGGAACCGACAATATTCAGAGTGGGCACATTCTCCATATAGAAAAGATGCATCTCCGGCGAGACATAGCCGATACGTTTCTTTATATCCCAAATACTTTCTCCCGAACCCCGTTTCCGGTCAAACAAGTAGAGCGTATTGGCATACGATTGTGGATTATCGGCATAAATCAGACTAAGCAAAGTTGACTTGCCCGCCCCGTTCGGACCGAACAAAGCCCATTTCTCACCGTTCTTCACCTCCCAATCCAACTCTTTCAGAATCGTACGGCTACCATATTTAATAGATACATGTTCCATCCGGAAAGTTACGGTATGCGTGGAAGGCTCCTTCAGCGGCTCCACCGGAAGCGAGAGCGGTGCCATCCGGAACGGATCCGTTTTTCCTTCGGAAGGAAACATATCCGCAATCAGGTCCGTTTGCCGTAGAAACTCTTCACGGCTGCAAACCGGCAGACATCTGCGTTGTTTGACCGGCAAAACATGAGTGATCATTTCCGGTATATCATCCGGATTAGAGAGCAGCAAGATGACTTGTACGCCCTCCAACTTCGTCATTTGCTGAAGCATTTCCACCAAAACTCCGCGCGAAGGCGCATCGAGTCCGATAAACGGATTATCCAAAATCAACACATGCGGCCGCTTCAACAAGGTTCGTACGATCAGGAACTTTCGCAGTTCCCCGCTGGAAAGAAAGAGGAGCTTCTTCGGCAAGAGTTCTTCTATCCCGAACAAAGATAACACTTTATGAAAATCTTCCGTTCCGACGTGTTCACTTAATATCTCTTCTATCGTGGGAATATCATCTGTTTCCGTCGAATGCCAGCGTTGCTGGTAGTAAGAGTTGCGACAATCGGCCAGGGAGTAAATATCTTTAAAAGCAATGCTTTTCACCAAATCACTTACATTTCCTTCATATCCGAAAGTTATTTCTCCTTCTTTTAATGCGAATTTACGCTGCATGACATCAGCTATCAGCGTCTTGCCTGCACCGTTCGGACCGATAACAGCCCATTGTTGTCCCTCTTCTATCGTCCAGTTAAGAGGTTCTTCGAAACGCAGTTCCGGCAAACGGGTGACTACATTCCGGATGTTTACCATTATATTCCTATTTTCCATCGTCTTTCTATTACACGTAGCAAAGGTAACAGAAAAGGGGGAACTCTCACAAGCTCCCCCTTCCTATTTTGTACAGGTTTATATGTTTATGTATTCCTTCGCAAATTAGTTACTCAAAAATAGACCTGTACCTTATCCCAACGTTCGTTTCAAAAATACACTTAAACTATTTACGCTACAAATATAATAATTAATTTTACTTATTATCATTATAGTCGTCATTTTTGTTGCAAAACATAATTTCTACAACAAATTTAGTAACAGATTAAAAGACATGCGTACCTTTTCCCTGATGAATCTCCGAAGCCTGCGTGATAATCACCTCCCTGACCCCGGCATCGATTGCCTGGAATGAGTTCTCCAGCTTGGGAATCATGCCTCCCTGGATAACGCCATCTTCCACAAACTGCTTGAAGGCCGCGCGGTCTATTTCCGGAATCACGCTTTCGTCATCGTTCTCATCTCTCAACACTCCTTTCTTTTCAAAGCAGAACATCAGGGTTACATCAAAATGTTTCGCCAGGGCTTTTGCTGCTTCTCCTGCGATCGTATCAGCATTCGTATTCAACATATTTCCCTGTTTATCATGTGTAAGAGGGGCCAGAACCGGAACGATGCCCTGATGAATAAGGGATGCCAACAAATCAGCGTTCACCTCTTTCACATCTCCTACAAAGCCATAGTCGACCTCTCCTACCGGACGTTTGTCCGAGCGCATCAGGTTCATATCCGCGCCGGTCAGCCCGAGCGCATTCACACCTAAAGCCTGCAGGCCGGCTACGATATTCTTGTTAACAAGCCCTCCGTAAACCATCGTGACCACTTTCAACGTTTCCGCATCCGTAATCCGGCGTCCGCCCACCATCTTGCTCTCGATACCCAACTGCGCAGCCAGCTTTGTGGCAGAACGTCCGCCTCCGTGCACCAGCACTTTATAACCTTCCACCTGTGAAAAGTCGTTCAACAATTTGCGAAGCGTTTCTTCTTCTTCAACAATCTTACCTCCCACCTTAATCAGCGTAAGTTTCTCCATCTTCCAAATTCTTTTAAAATTTTTGCGCCAAAGGTACTAAAAAATAAAAGATTTATATACTTTTGCACCATCCAACGCGGTAGTAGCTCAGTTGGTAGAGCATCAGCTTCCCAAGCTGAGGGTCACGAGTTCGAGCCTCGCCTACCGCTCATTTAACAAAAAAGCATTTACATATCGATGTAAATGCTTTTTTATTTCTATAGTAGCGGCTTCAATTCCTTTTCAAATATCTCCCGGCTAATAATACGGTAATGAGGTGAATAGGTGTCTTCAAAGACTTTGCTGTGATGTCCGACATACTCTCCCCTGTCCAACCGTTCTTCAATTTCTTTCCGATCGGCTTCATAACCGGGCAAAGTCAGTTTCATGGAACGGATAATCGCCTCGATCTGAAGCCACTCCTTTTTCCACTCGGCAACCGTTACAGGCCGGATGCCGTTTACACTGCGGACAAAGGCATCGAAAAAGGTATTATAGGGAATCTGTCCGGTTTTGATAACCGAGAGGTTTACCCGAAGGAAGTTTCCCTCCCAGCCAGTCGGCTCGGCAATATCGCCGGAACATTCCGTGTAGGAAGCAAGTTCGTGACGCAGATAATTACCGGCAGCCACTGTATCGCCGATGATATGCCCGGGACCGAACTTATCCTGAAAGAAATTCTTATACAGGTCTTTTAATGTCGATTTCGGATAAGTCTGCATCTGGCAGGAGACAGCGGCACGCACTGCCGTCTCAAAATCCGGCTTCTCCGCCGCCGAAAGAGAGAGGCAAAGAAGCAGGAATAAAGTCATAACGCTATACGTACGCATCGTTCTACTTGATTACTTCCTTCAGTTTCTGATGTAAATCCTCACCGGTTATATTCTTAGCGATAATCACACCGTCCGGGTCCAACAAAACATTGGCAGGAATGCCACGCACGCCGTAGAGCGCCGGTATTTCGGAATCCCAGTATTTCAGGTCGGAAAGATGTGTCCAGGTCAAGTTATCATCGGCAATCGCTTTCAGCCATTTGCTTTTATCCTTATCTAAGGAAATCCCAATAATGGTGAAGTTCTTATCCTTATATTCGTTGAAAGCCTTGACTACATTCGGATTCTCGCGACGGCAGGGCGGACACCAGGATGCCCAGAAATCCAACAAGACATATTTGCCCCGGAAATCAGAAAGCGATACCGAAACGCCTGCCGTATCAGGTAAAGAAAACTCCGGTGCAGTCTTACCAATCTGCACGTTTTCAAGCTGCTTGATGATGCCATCCAAATCTTTCACATACGGGCAATCGGCCAATGCCGGCGAAATCCGGGCACGGGTCGCCTTCAAGTCGTCCAGCGGCAGTTGATAAGTAAAATAGCGATAGAGGTAGAAGGCGGCGGCAGGTGAATCCGGATACTTGGCGATCAGGCTGTCGATGTCGTAGCCATCCTCAAAAACCTTGTCGGCATTCTCCTGAAAGACAGTATTTATTGGTGAGTTCTGCACCGTAATCGTCTCTCCGTCATCACCAATCTTTACATCCATAGTCGTATTCTCGACAAAAAGCTGAACCGGGTAATCCATATTCTCGGTTGCCAGACCAAATAATAAAGGCTGGTCTACTTCTCCTTTAAACGTAAACTTCCCGTCTTTCACTTCGGCTGTGTCGACATCAAAAAACATTTTATTCCGGAATGACTTGAGGTAGATTTTACCTTCCGGCATACCGGCTACCTCACCGTTTATCACATAACCTTTCGGCGTTTCCTGGCAACTTGCCAACGTCAGGGCCACCAGGGCTGTTACTGCTAATCGTTTCATTTTATCTGTTTATTTATTATTTAACTTGAGGATGATGATATCTTCCTTTTTTCAGCGTCTCCTTGCCATACTCGATTGCCCGGACGGGACAACGGTGGATACAGGCGACACACTGCACACAGGTATTCGACCAAACCGGCTTCCCTTCCTGTAAGGTAATCGTTCCGGTAGGACAAATGCGCTCACACAATCCGCAGGAAATACAGGCGTCCGTCGCCCGGAATGAGTTTCTTCCGATTGCCAGATGGGCAAAAAGAGGATAGACAAGCCGGCTTTTCAGGAAAGGCATGCTTCCTTGCGTATATAAACCGGAATCTTGCCGGCGGCGGATTGCATCTACGATTTCCCCGACCCGCGCAGGTGCTTCCTGCAACTTTCGTTCTTCCACCTCTTTACTGTCCACATCGAAACCGGGCAGCAGGATATAGTTATTCGGCATAATCACGGAATAGGCGGCAGTAAGCGGTAAACGCCGTTTGCGCAAGGCTTTCTCCAAAAGCTGATCTGCATATCCGCATTCATCTCCACAGGTAGAAACGGAATATACGGGCTGTCCGGCATATCCTTCTAACACCAACCGAGAGATAAAACGGGTCACCGGCACCGCCGGCCCCCAGGAATGCACAGGATAGACAAACAGTATCTTTTCATCCCGGCGGAGCGGATAAACCAGGTCTTTTTCCTCCTTACGCAATTCATCTGCAATCGGAATCAACGGCTCTCCTAACACCTCACCCAAGGCTTTTGCCACCCAAAGCGAATTACCTGTTCCTGTAAAGTAAAATATCATATTCCTATTTTGTTTCAAATGCAAAAGTAGGTATAATTCAAGAATATATCTTACCATTGCCTTATTAAGAAACCTAAATAACAGTGTTATGACTACAATGGAGTTAAAATTACAATTCTACATCCCAAACCCCGGCGCTCTTCTCCAACTCAACCAAAGCGGTGCTGTGGTTAAACAGCGTTTCGATGTATTGGGCTTGCACATCGTCATACGTCCGTTGTGCGTCCAGTACTTCCAGGAGTGAGACTTCACCCCGGTTGTAGCTGTAGATTTTCCCGTCTATCACCTCACGCGCCTGGCTTAGCATACCATTCTCGTAATGTTCCACCTGTTTGGAGAAAGACTGGTAGCTGCGATAAGCCTGCATCACCTCTGTCTGAACTTGTAATAAAGCCTGCTGGTATTGCGTCTCGGCCTGTTGCTCGCGGAAGCGGGCGGCACGGACTGTCCCCTTGTTGAAATTGGAGAACTTCAAGGGAATGGCAACACCTGCCGTCACCCCGGTAAAGGGAGGAGCAGGCGCTTCTTCGTTATGCACCCGGGCATTGCGACTGACGGCGATGGAAAGATCCACATCCGTATTCCGGTCGCGCCGGGCCACTTTCAAGGCACGGGAAGCGACTTCCTTATTCTTGAGCGCGGCAACCAGATCGGTCCGGTTCTCGACCGCATTCGAAAGCAGGTCGGCCATCACAAACTCGCGTGGCGATATGCGCAGGACGGCTTCCGGCTGGAAAAGGGTATCGTGGGCAAGCGTACCGGTCAGCAGGTTCAGATTGGAGAAGGCATTCTGCAACTCAGCGTCGGCCTGCAGCAGTTCGTTATGCAGGATTCCGGCTTCCAGGCGGCTCTGCGTGGCATCGATCTCCATGATTTTCCCCAACCGATAGCGTACACTGTCGCTTTCGGCAAGCTGCCGGATCGTCTCGTAGGCATTCTCTTTTACCTTGTACAGTTCGTATTGCTTCAAGGCTTCCAGATAGGAAACGGTCGCTTCGGCACGCAGGTTACGAAAATAGTCGGCAAGCAATGCCTTCGTCAGTTCGCTTTCGCTACGGGCAAGGGCGATCCCCGCGCCACGCTTGCCGAAACTGAAGGTCTTGCTCAGTTCGACTTCCACCCCTTCTCCCATCTGAAGGTTGTTATTCTCGTTATTATAATAAGAGATGGCCAGATTGGGATCATTAAACACTTTGGCTGCCGTCACCTCCGCTTCAGCGACATTCACGTTGAGCCGTTCGGCAGCATATTCCAGATTCCCTTCCGCCACCTTTTCCATATACTGGTGATAGGAAAGGGGGATGATCTGCTGGGCTGAGGCTGTCAGCGTTGCACACAGGCAGGCGATAGATATGTATAGTTTCATTTGTCTGTTTATTCTTTAATATTCAACAATAGCAAAAAGAAAATAGCTGTCTTTGTTCCGGGTGTCGGATATTACCACATCGCACACGACGATATTACCACATCGGTCACACTTATGTTACCACATCGCCGTCAACGATGAACTCATAACAACGACTCCCCGCTACCGATGCTTTTATCCACTTCGCGGAGGGGTTCTTTGTCGAGGTAATGTTTTTCTACCATATAATAGAGAGCCGGAAGCACATACAGGGTGATGATTGTCGCAAACAGCAAACCATACACGATCACCGTTGCTAACGGACGCTGCACATCCGAACCGATACCAGTACTGAGGGATGCCGGAAGCAAACCGAGCACGGCAACCGTCGCCGTCATCAGGATCGGGCGGAAACGGTGCTTCGTCCCGGTAATAACCGATTCCTTGAAATCGCGTCCGCGGGTACGCAGGTTATTGATATGCGAGATCATAATCACCCCGTTCTGGATCGCGACACCGATCAGGGCGATGAAGCCAACTGCGGACGACACATTCAGCGTCATACCCCGCACATTCAGCGCCAGCATACCGCCAAACAGCGCCAGCGGAACCACACACATCATCAGGGCTGCCTGCCGGAACTTGCCACAAGCGGCAAACAAAAGCAACAGCATGATCCCCAACGCCAACGGCACGACCGCCGCCAGACGGTTATAGGCACGATGCTGGTTTTCGAACTGTCCGGCCCATTTCAGATGCACCTGTTCATGATCGTACTTCACATCCCGGTCAATTATCTTGTTCGCCTTATTCAGGAAAGCCGTCAGGTCGACGCCACGCAGGTTGACGCGGACAGTCAGGTGACGCTTGTTCATCTCGCGGGTAATCGTGCTCGCACCGGTCGTCATCTTGATAGCGGCCACCTGAGAAAGCGGGATCTTCGTTCCGGCATCCGTCGTCAGCAATAGGTTTCCGATCCGTTCGGGAGAGTTACGGCTGGCGTCGTCGAAGCGGCAGATCACATCGTAGCTCTTACTGCCGACAAAGATCTGTGAGATTGCTTTCCCACCGATCGCCAGCTCGATCAGGTCTGCCACATCCGAAACGTTCAGCCCATATTGCGCAATACGTTCACGGTCGGCTATAATCTGGAGCTGCGGAAGAGGCGGTTCCTGGTCCACAGCCACATCGGCCGCTCCGGGGATTGCCTTCAGGACATTGGCCACCTTATCGGCGATATGGCGCGTTTCGATTATGTCGTCTCCATAGATTTTCAGTGCCAGGTCACTGTGCGCACCGGCAATCTGGTCCATCACCATGTCGATGATGGGCTGTGAGAAACCGACAGAGTAGCCCGGCATGGTAGAGAGCTTCTCGGACATTTCCTCGATAAGGTCTGCCTTTGTCTTCCCATACTTCCAGGTGCTATAGGGTTTCAGACCGACACCGACTTCTATATGCGACAGGGAGAACGCTTCCGCCCCCTCGTCGTCACGGCCTACCTGCGTCATGACATACGACACTTCTTCGAACTGCTTCAGTGTCTTGCGCAACTCGGCTCCCATCTCCTTCGACTTCTCGATTGAGATTCCCGGAGGCAGCTGCACCTGTACCCAGATCGCCCCTTCGTCCAACGGCGGCAGGAAGTCTTTCCCGACGGTATAACTCAGAATACCGGCACCGACCAGGATCAGGGCCAACGGCAACAACACCTGCTTCGGCTTTTCCATTAAAGCCGTAATCTGCCTGTTATAGATTTCCGACAGCTTTTCTAACCAACGGTTATGATACTGTTTACGCGGTTTGCGGTAGGCATAGAAAGCCAGTCCCGGAATCAGCAACAGAGCTACACATAAAGCGCCTAACAACGCATATCCGACCGTATAGGCCATCGGTGTAAACAGCTTCCGCTCGATATGTTCAAAAGCGAAAAGCGGAAGATAAGCCGTGATAATAATCAAAGTAGAGAAGAAGATCGGCCGTGCCACTTCCGTGGTGCGGCGCAGGATCGAATCCTCCGTCAAGACTTCGTCCGGATGCCGTTCACGCTTTTTCAGTACTGTTTCCATCATCACGATCGCCCCGTCCACCAGGATACCGAAGTCAATCGCTCCTAACGACAACAGGTTCGCCGGAATATCGGTCAGATGCATCAGGATAAAAGCGATCAACAGGGATAATGGAATAGTCAAAGCCACCAGCAACGCCCCGCGCCAGTTCCCTAAAAAGAGGATCAGCACCAGCACAACCAATACCATCCCTTCGAAAAGCGTGTGCGAGACGGTATGCAAAGTCGTATTTACCAAGTCCGTCCGGTCCATAAACACATGGATGCGGGTTCCTTCGGGCAAGGTCTCATTATTCAGTTCCTCGACAGCAGCATGCACGCCTTCCAACACCTGCGACGGGTTCTCGCCGCGCAACATCTGGACAATGCCTTCCACACCGTCGGAAATATCGAGCGTGCCATCGATGAAACCTAACACGCCTTTACGCTCTAAGTTTCCATATTTCAGGCGTCCAAGGTCGTTCAGGTAGACCGGCACGCCGTTCACCGTCTTAATCACGATCCGTCCCAGATCGTCCAAATCCTTCACCAGTCCGATTCCACGGATCACATAACTCAAGTTGCCCCGGCTCAGCATACTGCCGCCCGCATTCACATTGTTCTTTTCGATCTTCTCGGTGATGTCGCCTAACGTGACGTCGTATTGATCCAGCTTGTGCGGGTCCACTTCTATCTGATACTGGGTTGTGATGCCGCCATAGTTGCTGACATCGGCAACGCCGGTCACCTGTTTCAGGCGCGGAATAATCACCCACTTATGCAAGTCGGTCAACTCGCGGCGGTCCAGACGGTCACTTTCCAGCACATAACGGAAAATCTCGCCCGTCGGCGAAGTCAACGGATTCAGCCCCGGCACAGCGTCGTATGGCAGTTCCACATCCACCAACCGCTCCTGCACACGCTGGCGCGCCCAGTAGTCTTCTATCCCGTCATCGAAAACCAATACGACGGTCGAGAGGCCGAACGTATTCTTACTACGCATCACATTCAATCCCGGCATCCCGTTCATGGCACGTTCAATCGGGATACTGATCTGTTGTTCAATCTCCTCGGCTGCCAGTCCCGGCACCTGGGTGACGACCTGCACCGTCGTATCGGCAATATCAGGATAGGCGTCTATCGCTAACTTCGTCCACGAATAATAACCGACAACCGCCAGAAACAGGAACAGGACGAACATCAGACCTCGCCGATGTATCGCCAGATAAATGATCCTTTTCATAGCGCTTTACCGTACGTCTATTAAATAAAAAGCTCCGGCAGTCACAATCTCATCGCCGGGAACCAATCCGGACAGGATAACCGTCTTCTCATCCTTGCTGACGCCTGTCTCGACCTTCTGTTTCCGGTAGTTATTACCGCCCAATGCCACCAGTACGTAGTTGGCGTCTTCCTCCTGCAAGATTGCGGAAGTCGGGATACGGACCACTTCGGCCGCCTTGTCGCTCAGCTTGACCATGCCATACATGGCCGGTTTCATCAGCCGCTCACTGTTATCGCACTCGATCAGCACTTCCACCGAACGGGTATCTTCGTCCAGCATCTCACTGATATGATAGATCTTCCCCGTAAACGGCCGCTCCGGCGCTCCGACTAAGCGTATCTCCACGTCGTTGAGCGCCTGTACCAGCCGCATATCCTTTTCCTTCACGTGAGCAACGACCCATACTTTATTCAAGTCGGCAATCACCGCAACCGGATCGGCATCTTCTTTCATATACTGTCCGATGACGATGTTGTCCTTGACCACCTCGCCGGCGATCGGCGAACGGACTACAAGCGGCTGTCCTAACACCAATTCGTCGGGATTGATCTGAAACACCTTCAGGGCTGCTTCCGCATTTTCGTAGTCTTTCTTTTTCAGTTCGTAATTCACTTCGGCCTCTTCCAGCTCTTTCTGGACACCGACTTTATTTTGCAGCAGGTCTTTTTCGCGTTTCAGGCTCTTCAACGCCAGTTCCATCTCCTGCTTAGCCTGGTAATAGTCTTTTCCCGTTTCAAAAAATGTCGGGGAGCTGATCTCAAATATAGGGCTGCCTGGCACGACCTTCTGCCCCAAGCGGACAAAAGACTTGCTGATACGCCCGGCAAACGGCGAAGCAATCTCCGCATAGTTCGCCGGAATAGCTTTCACCACACCGGATGTGCTGAACTCCATACTATAGGGTTCGCTCGTCACCTTTTCCGTTTTCAGGCGGGACAGGATCGGCGAGTTCGCACCGATCTGTATCGTATCTCCTTTTAATGTCACGGCAATAGCCGCCTCATCGTCCTGCCGGTTTGAATGACAGGAGCAAAATACCATTGCCGGGAGCAACAGTAAAAATATTCGTTTCATATAATGTAAGTAATTATTACGTTTGATAATTAGAGGAATGTGTCAAAAAAATTCTCTATCTTTCATTATATGAATACAGGAGGGGCACGCAGGTTTCTGCTGCGGATAATCCGGAAAGCTGATGTATACTTGTTCTGTAGTAAAAATGTCGCAAAAAGCACCCAAGCCATACTGAACACAAGGACCGGCGTCTCTTCCAAAACAATATCGTTCAGCAGATCGATGGTTTCAAAAGCAGCCGAGCTATGAGTATGATGAGGTAGACCATCCTGCCCGGGCAGGTACGGGTGCGAGTGGATAATCGTATAAGCAGAAAAATGATGGACATGAGTAAAGGCGACACCCCCTACGTAGTAACTGATAAAGAGCACTACCAACAGGTATTTCAATATAGAATTGCGAAAACACTTCACTCGCCCAGGATTTTACGGCAAAGATATTTATTTATTTTTGTTATTTCTATATGAACTTGTTACGTTTATATGATATTTCCTTAAAATCTATTTGGAACACGCGCTTTTTATCTCTTAATTTGCATCACCATAAAAACACACAAAGATGAAAAGAGCTTTACTTATTTGGGCTGCCATGGCATGCATGGCTGTCAACTCTGTCCCGGCACAGGATGCCGCCGTTAACAAAATTATTGAAATCGGACAAACAGATAATCAGGTGATGGACCATTTGGACGTGCTGACCAATCGCATCGGAGGACGTGTGATCGGCTCGAACGCCTATGACAATGCTGTCGATTGGGTCGCCTCGAAATTTAAGGAATGGGGACTGGAAGTCGAACTGCAGGAAGCCGGAACGCTACCAGTGGGCTTCAATCGCGGTCCCTGGTTCGGCAAACTTTTAGGCGAGAACGGGATGGAACTGCATTTCGTTACTCCTTCCTACACGGCCGGAACCAAAGGCGTACAGCGCGGACACGTCCTGCAGGAACCGCTTACCCAAAGCGAATTCGACCGTATAAAAGGGCAACTCAAAGGCGCATGGGTCTTGATTAACGGCAAAAACGTCGGCTGGCCTGTCGATCGTTCCGCCAAAGGGGATTCCCTCCGTGCCACCATTATCGCCGAGAACAACGAGATTGCCAAAAAGAACTACCAGATTATGGAAGATAACTGGCGCAACAATACCGATACCCCGCTCCTTCCTTTGAAAGATGATGTGCCGGCACTGTTCTACAAAGAAATGTGCGAAGCCGGGGTACTGGGCTTTATCCAGTCGGCACCAGTTCCACTGCGTGCACTCTATGATAAAGCGATCATGCACGACCCGACTTTCACATTCGACAACCTGCCAGCCGTTTGCGACATCAAGTTAGACGAACATCAGTATGCCACCATCAAGCAGATGGTCAAAGAACGCCGCACCTTCTTCCTCGAATTCGACATCCGCAACCATTTCCGGATGGGACCGGTGAAATATCATAATGTGATCGGAAAGATCAAAGGCACTAAATATCCAAACGAATATGTCATGTTAAGCGGCCACCTGGATGCGTTCGATGTGGCGACAGGCGGTGTCGACTGCGGCTCCGGCCTGACTCCGGTCATGGAGGCAGCCCGTATGATTATGAAATCCGGGGCAAAGCCTAAGCGGACAATGCTGTTCTGCGCCTTTGCCGGCGAAGAATTCGGGTTGCTCGGTTCAACAGCCTGGGTGAAAGCGAATAAAGATAAATTAGACAAAATATCCAACCTCTTCAACCGTGACGGCGGCCCGACACCTCCGGTAGGTATCGACGTACCGAAGGCCATGTATCAGGATTTCGTCAAGATTTGCGAGCCGGTCAAAAAGATCCGTCCCGACTATCCGTTCGAAGTAAAAGAAGTCGGTCCTTTCACCAAGCCGACCCAGCCGGGCGGTACGGACGCTTCCGTCTTTGCTGTCGAAGCTGTACCCGCCATCGACTTCAATGAACAGGATTTCAAAGGCTACAACTTCAGTTACGGAGAAATCTGGCATACCGAACGCGACACCTATAGCAAGAGCATCCCGGAATACCAGGAACAGGCAGCAACGATGATGGCGATCGTGACATTAGGCGTTGCCAACCTGGACCATCTGCTGTCGCGGGAAGGGTTATACAAATAACACCTTCTTTCTCCCCAAAGCGGTCGGCATTCCTTTGAAAAGCGGTCGGCATCTTTTTCCAAAAAGGTGCCGACCTTTTTTATGACAAGATATAACCTTTTTCCTAACAGCCTATACCCTGTTTGATGCTACCCTTCCTTATTCCCGTCTCATAGGTATGGTTTTGGTAAATCATAACTATGAGACGCTCACTCCATAGGTATGTGCAAAACGGACAAAATGGTTTAGTTTTAAGAATATGAGTCAATGGGAGAATGTTCCAATAGGGCGTAACATATATTTTTTGTACCTTTGCACATTCAAAAGCAAATTAATAGGTAAACAAGATATGATAACGGTTAACAACCTGGACGTACAGTTCGGGAAACGCATCCTTTTCCAGGATGTCAATATGAAATTTACACCGGGCAACTGCTACGGTATCATCGGGGCTAACGGCGCCGGTAAATCAACATTCCTCCGCGTAATCAGCAAACAATTGGACCCTACACGCGGGACGGTGTCACTGGGACCGGGCGAACGTCTGTCCGTATTGAGCCAGGACCACTTCGCATTCGATGAATATACGGTAATGGACACTGTGCTGATGGGGCACACGACCCTTTGGGAAGTGATGAGTGAAAAGAACGCCCTCTACGCCAAACCCGATTTCAGCGATGCCGACGGTATCCGCGTGTCGGAACTGGAAGAGAAATTCGCCGAGATGGAAGGCTGGAACGCCGAAAGCGACGCAGCTGCTTTGCTGAGCGGTCTGGGTATAGCAGAAGAATTCCACTACACACTGATGAAGGACATGAGCGGTAAGCAGAAAGTACGTGTCTTGCTGGCACGCGCCCTCTTCGGACAGCCCGACAACCTGTTGCTGGACGAGCCGACCAACGACCTCGACCTCGAAACCGTTATGTGGCTCGAAAACTATCTGGCAAACTTCGAACACACCGTGTTGGTGGTCAGCCACGACCGTCACTTCCTCGACTCTGTCTGTACACATACGGTGGACATCGACTTCGGTAAATTGCAAATGTTTGCCGGTAACTATAGTTTCTGGTATGAATCCAGCCAGTTGGCACTTCGCCAGCAGCAGAACCAGAACAAGAAGGCGGAAGAGAAGAAGAAGGAATTGGAAGAATTTATCCGCCGTTTCAGTGCCAACGTAGCGAAATCCAAACAGACGACCAGCCGCAAGAAGATGTTGGAGAAACTGAACATCGAGGAAATCAAACCGTCTTCACGCCGTTATCCGGGCATCCTGTTCACACCGAACCGCGAACCGGGCAACCAGATTCTGGAGGTGAAGGGATTGACGAAATCCATTGACGGCAAAGTGCTGTTCAAGGATCTGAACTTCAACGTAGAGAAAGACGACAAGATCGTGTTCATCAGCCACGACCCGCGTGCGATGACCGCCCTCTTTCAGATCATCAACGGAGAAGAGAAGGCCGATGCGGGGACTTACCAGTGGGGACAGACCATCACGACGACTTACCTGCCGTTGGACAACTCCGCCTACTTCAATTCGGACTACAACCTGATCGACTGGCTGAGCCAGTTCTCACCCGACACGAACGAGGTGTTCCTGAAAGGTTTCCTCGGCCGTATGCTGTTTTCCGGTGAAGAGCTGTTGAAGAAGGTGAGCGTCCTGTCCGGAGGTGAAAAGATGCGTTGTATGATTTCACGCATGATGTTGACGGATGCAAACTGTATCATCCTGGACACACCGACCAACCACTTGGACCTCGAATCTATCCAGGCGTTCAACAACACATTGCAGTCATTCAAAGGAAACGTCCTGTTCTCCAGCCATGACCACGAATTCATCCAGACGGTTGCCAACCGCATCATCGAGTTGACGCCGAACGGCATCATCGACCGTATGATGGAGTATGACGATTATATCACTGATCCGATGGTGGCAGAGCTGAGAGAAAAGCTGTATAAGTAGGCTTATGAAGAAAAGAATCCTGTTCCTCCTCGCCCTATTTGTCATCTGGCTACCGATACTGGCGATCCAGAAGCCGGTGTTCATGCTGTATCACCATGCCTTAGCGAACGGATGTTCGCTAATCGATTACCTGCGGGTAATCACACACGGGTTACTGCTGGACTGCACGATAGCCGGGTATCTGACAGCGTTGCCGTTGCTGATGACGTTAGTGTCGGTATGGCTGCCGGGGAGGTTTTACAGGAAACTGCTGAAAGGCTACTTCGGAATTATGGCCGTACTGGTTGCAGCTATCTTTGCGGTAGATGTAGCGCTGTACGGCTACTGGGGGTTCAGGCTGGACGCAACGCTTTTCTTCTATCTGCAATCGCCCGCCGACGCGATGGCGAGCGTACCGATGGGGCAGTTTTTGGGCCAACTATTGATGTTCTTAGTCTATGCTTTTGGAATATACTGGCTGTTGAAACGGTTTATCGTGCCGCTCTTTCCCGAAACGCCGGTACGGAGGCGGTTAGGGGGAAGCCTGGTTGTTCTCTTGTTGGGCGGGATACTCTTTATACCGATCCGGGGAGGCGTGACGACTTCGACTGCCAATGTGGGAATGGTCTATTTCAGTAAGAACCAATTCCTGAACCATTCGGCCATCAATCCTTGCTTCAGCCTGCTCGCATCGCTCAGCAAGCAGCAGGATTTTGCGGCGCAGTTCAATTTCTTTCCGGAGGAGGAACGGAGGGAGATATTTGAAGGGTTAAAACAGGATACAGGGCGGTTCGCGAACCGCCCCTACGGGGACACCTTGCTGAATACGCAGCGTCCGAATATCCTGATTGTCTTGATGGAAAGTTTCTCGGCGAATGTTGTCGGGGCTGTCGGTGGCGATTCTACCGTTACGCCGAACCTGAACAGGCTCAGCAAAGAGGGAGTGTTTTTCACGAATATGTATGCAAACTCATTCCGCACAGACCGGGGAATCGTGTCGGTGTTGAATGGTTACCTGGCACAGCCGACTACCTCCATCATGAAGTATCCGGCCAAGAGCCAGACACTGCCGTCCATTGCCCGAAGCCTGACAAACGAAGGGTATGTAGCCGACATGCTGTATGGCGGAGACATCAACTTCACCAATATGCAAAGCTATTTCTTCAGCTCCGGTTACAGCCGGATCACAGCAGACCGCGACTTCCCGCTCACCAGCCGCCTCAGCAAATGGGGGGCGAACGACGACGTCACCTTCCGCCATTTATATGAAGATATCAAGAGCCGCGACAGCCGGACACCATGGCTCAGCACTTTCCTGACGCTTAGCAGCCACGAACCGTTTGAAGTGCCTTACCATCGGTTGGACGATATGGGACTCTATCCGAACTCGGTTGCCTTCACGGACAGTTGCATCGGTCACTTTATCGACAAGTTGAAAGAGCTGCCGGTATGGAAGAATACGCTGGTTATTTTCGTTTCCGATCACGGATACCCCTATCCGAAAGACGTGGTCAACTACGAACCCCGCCGCTATCACATCCCGATGTTATGGATCGGCGGTGCCATTAAAGAACCGGTCGTCATCGACAAATATGCCAACCAGACGGATCTTGCCGCCACGCTGCTGAACCAATTAGGGATCGGGCACGACGCCTTTACCTTCAGCCGCAATGTGCTTGATCCCGATTATCCGGAATATGCCTTCTATACCTATTCGAACGGCTTCGGATTTATCGACAGCACCGGCATCTCCGTCTATGACAACGAAGGGAACAAGCCTTTGATCGAAACGCCGCGCGAAGGTAGCGAACAGCGTCTCCGCAAAGGGAAAGCCCTGCTGCAAACGTTGTATGACGATTTAGGCAGCAGGTAATTACATCTATTCTTCCTGCTTTTCCTCGCTTATCAATTGACCGTCATCATCCCAACTACGCCAAACGCCGCTTTTCTTTCCTTTGGTATAGAACATCTCGAAGCGAAGGATGCCTTTGTCATTCCATACACGCCAAGGACCGTCTTTCTGTCCGTCTTTATAGGTTGCGATACCGGTTAGCTGTCCGGCTTCGTTGTAGGTTCGCCATTCGCCATGAAAGATACCGTGATAATATGAGCGGACTTCGGCAATCTTTCCGTCGGGATAATAAATCACATACGTTCCTTCAGGCCGACCGTCTTTTAGGAAAAGCTCCATCTTCAGCATACCGTCGTCATAGAACTCGGTGTAACGACCGGTGTAGGGAGTGGTTTGCGTTTCGTCTGTATAGTACTGGCCTTCGTTAAGGAACAAGTCCTGCGCCTGGATTACCAGAGCAGAACTTGCCAATAATGTTGATGTTAATAATAACTTCTTTATCATATCTATTAATATTCAGTATTCTGAGGATCAAAGTTAGCCCAACCTTTTGTCCAGTCGTTTGTTCCGTCGAAAGCGCCTTTGTAAGTTACCTTTTCAAAGAAGCTGTTGTTCAGGACTGCATCGGCAAAATCGGCACCCTGTACGGCAGAAGCCACTACGGAAGAGTAATCGCCGTCTTTGGAGATGATCGCATTGGTTGTTTCCAATATGGTGTTGTTCATGCCTGCACGGTTAAAGAAGTTTTCGCTGAACTTTTCGTCATCGTAGAAGTTGCTCCACATACCGGCAAGAACAACATTCTTCACGATCGCACCATCGTTAGCAGAACCTTTCTTATCTGTTACACGTAATCCGTAAGGCCATCCCGTGAATACGGAGTTATAAACATTCAGGCTTGTGTTACGACGCAGGTGCATAGCAGCCTGGAATTTACCGCCTTTGGCACCATTTGCGGCATCGGCAGTCTTGGCTTCTACTTCAGCCTGTGTCTTGTCAGACACTTTGCCATAGAACGGACCGATCAGGGTTACGTTAGAAAAGACAGGTTTAGTAAGCGGAGTATTGGAAGAACCGTCACCGTCGTTATCAGATTCAAAACCGTTGGAATCGGATGTATCGGCAATATCCTTATCGCGTACGCTCAGCAAGAACTGCAAGTTACCACTGTAACCGAAGTCAGTATCGAAATCATCATCCCAACCATGATAAGCAATCAGGTGCTTTGCATTCACCGTACCACCGAACCATTCGTATGAGTCGTCATTTGAATAAGAAACCTGAATAAACTCAACTTCCGTACCGCTACCAACGCCACCGAAGGTCAAACCGTTGATTTCCTTATCCGGTTCCAGGGGATAACCGGCAAACTCGATACGAACATATTTCAGCTTACCGGAACTTTCACCATTAAACTCATCGGATGTCGTATTACCGTATAATGTACCAGGCCCTCCTTCAATAGTAGGTCGATTTACACGGTTCACACGTGCATTACCGCAGATAATCAAGCCTCCCCAGTCACCAGTCAAACGTTGTCCGGCCGGTTTGTCGGATGTGAAAACAATTGGTTTGTCGACTGTACCAACAGCCATGATCTTAGCTCCCGGCTCAATAATCAAGGAAGCAGCTTTTTCACCTGCAGCAACAGATACGCCCTTGATAACAGAACCAGCTTCAATGGTCAATGTTGCACCCGGTTTTACATATACGAAACCTTTCAGGAAGTTCTTGTCTGCAGCATTAATCGTCATGTCGGAAGTAATATTACCTTCCAGAACCACTTCTTTAGAAGCCGGAGCATCTTTAGAAACCGTAACCGTAGAAATTGCAGTTTTACCGCCATCTTTCGTTGTTGCAGTAATCGTGGCAGTACCTTCGGCAACACCCGTTACCTTACCGGCGTCTACCGTAGCTACCTTGTCATCGGAGGAAGTCCATGTTATTGTTTTCTCCGCAGCATCAGAGGGAGTAATCGTTGCAGACAATGTGACCGACTCGCCAACCTTAACTGTAGCAGTTGCCGGGCTCACAGAAACAGCTGAGACTGCCACGGGCTTGCTGTCGTCATCGTCGTCACTACAAGAAACTGTTCCAAACATCACGGCCATCGTTAATACAGCGGCCATACCTTTTAAAAGAAATCTGTTCATAATAAAAACATTTTGTTTGTAATAGAGATATTATCAATTAAACTTCAAAACTTAAGAGAGACGCCGACATTGATATCCACTCCCGGACGGAAGCTGCGGATCAACTGTTCACGTTCGCGCTTGCCTCCATTCTCGTCCGTCAGTTTCACGAACTGCTTGTACTCGACTTTGGAGTTCAACATATCCTGGATACCCGCCTTGATCTCGACAACCTTGCCGATCTTCTTCGAGAAAGTCAGGTCCAACGAATTACGAGGCATTTCATATATATCAGGTATATCTTCATTCTGATTCTGCATCGGAACACCGACCGATTCGATGCGCTTACCGATCCGGTTATAGAGCAGTGAAGCAGAAAGCCCTTTGTCGTCATGCTGGTAGAAAAGTCCGGCATTGACCAGGTAGGGAGACTGTCCCGCCAACGCACGGTCGCGTTCAGGCGCTCCCTCCTCAAAGTACACGCGGCTATGGATGTAGGCTGCGTTGCAGACAAAGCTCAGGCCGCGCAGGCCGATAAAGTCCAGGTTCTTCTTCACATCCAGCTCCACCCCGAAGGTTTCGGCGTTCTTCGCATTATGATAAGTATATTGCAAACCGGAACCGGCTTCGTTGTAGGTTTCCTCGATCGGATCTTTGAAACGTTTGTAGAAGCCGCCGATCGTAATCATCTCGCCGGAAGCGGGATAAAACTCATAGCGCAGGTCGATATTGTCGGCATAAGCATTCTTCAGCTCCGTATTTCCCACAATATTCGCATCCCGCTCGAAGTTAAAATACACATAAGGCACTACCTCACGAAACTCCGGCCGGTTGACCGAACGACCGTAAGCGGCGCGCACCAGATGCTTCGGCGACAGGTTGTAAGCCACATTGATAGAGGGAAAGAAGTCCGTCGTCTTGTTATCCAGATGAACCGGTGTCGTACCGTCCGAACTATAACCGTCCATCTGCAACCGGTAGTATTCCATCCGGACACCGATATTGGCATTCAGCACCTCCCCGTAGTTCAACTTGGCTGAGACATAAGCTGAGCCGAGCATATTCTCGGAGGTGTACGAGTCACTGTTCGTCGTCGTCTCGCGCATCCAGATCTTGTCTGCCGATATGTTCCCGTCGGTGAACAAGTCTGCATAGTCCCAGTCTGCATACCGGTCATACCCTTTACCCAGCAGGTTGTAACCGAAACGGCGGGCATCGAACGTGCGGCTCTTGTATTCCCCGTAGATACCTCCGTTGAAAACAGGGGCGAACATTTCGGAGACCACGAACTTATGTTCATAGTTTGCAGCTAACGACGCGCTGTGGTCCTTCAGGTCCTGATAATAGCGCATTGGGTCGGATACGTAGTAGTCCGGTTTCTCCGTCCGGTTCTCATCGAGAATGGAGTTCACGATCTTGCGGTCCGGTTCTCGATAGGAGGCGAAAGCATAGCCCGCTGTCCAATCCACCTTATTGATATTCTCCTGCAAGGTGTGGGTACCGCTGATCTGCCCGGAGTAGGTTGTACGTCCGGTATAAAGGGATTCCCATTTGCGGATATTCTTGTCGGAATAGTAGTTCACCCCTTCCCGTTGCGTCAGGGCGGACACACCGCGCTGGTTGAAGAAGTTGCGAAGTTCATATTTGTTGCCTCCCTTCAGGAACGACCAGTTGAACAGGGCGCCTATCTTGGAGGTGTTCTTATAGCGGACATCGTTATACTCGAAGCGGGGACGGGAGGCATCGTTCTTCACGTCGTATGCGATATAGTTGTTGTTCACCGTCTCCAGATAGTCATACTCGGTACTCCAGTTCACGTTCGTGATATTCCCGATCTTCCAGTCGCCCACGTTATAAGAGCGGTGCGCCGTCAGTGATATCTTCTGGTCGGGAATGGCGGTAAACTTGTCGATCCCCCAACGTTGGTTGATCTGCCGGGTAAAGGCGGCTGCCTCTTCCGTCGTATGTTCCCCCAAGTGGGCAGGGAAAGAAGATGGCAGGCTTCGCACGCCGGCACCGAACCCGAGGTAATCCTTCCACGTCCCGTCCGTCAACCGGAAGTCGCGGAAAGTGGCATTCGTATTGAAACCCATCTGGTAAGAGACATTAAAGGTATTCCCATCCGGGATATTCTTCGTCATCACCTGCACGAAGCCACCGGAGAAGTCGGCGGGCAGTTCGGCCGACGGGCTCTTGTAGACCATCATATTGTCGATCAGCGAAGAGGGAAGCACGTCGAACGAGAACGCCCGGCTGTCCGTCTCGCTTGAAGGCGTAGTCGCATTGTTCAGCCACACATTATTATAACGCTGTGCCAGTCCGCGCACAACGACGAAGCGGTCCTCTACGATCGTGATCCCCGGAATACGGCGGAGCACCTCGGCGGCATCGCTGTCCTGCGTCTTGCCGATCTGCTGGGCGGAGATACCGCTCACGACAGGAAGGCTTTTACGTACGGTATTGATGATAGCGGTTTCCGTCCCTAACTTCCGCTGAGCCACGACCACCACGTTTTGCAGTTGCAGGTCGGCATCCGAGAGTTCGATCCTGAGCACCGATTCCTGGTGCGCTTTCACTACTACATCTTTGATTGTTTCTGATTTATAAGATACATAAGACGCTACTAAGGTATATTTCCCCGGCTTGACATTCTCGATCCGGAAATTACCATCCACATCGGCTATCGCCCCTACTGTCGTCCCTTCAATTACGACCGAAGCACCGATCAGCGGGTCTTTAAATTTAGCATCCGACACCGTTCCGCAGATTACACCTGTCTGCGCCCAGGCGGACAGCGAGAGAAAACTTCCTAACAGAAGAAGAAGGAACATTCTGACGTCCCCTGTTTCACCTATATTTCTCATTCCTTTTATTAATATGTGTTACATTTATTTGATGGCAAAAGTAGAGCAGGCATATTGCAAAAGAATGTAAACCCTGTTACAATGCTAAAACAGTTATTACAATTCTTTTACATGCTTGCCCAATCCGAATTAGTCGTTATCTTTGCTAAGCACTATGAATCATAATTCGTAACCTATAATTCAGACATCTAATATGAAACACATCTTTACTTTACTCATCTTCCTTATTTACAAATCACCCTCCATATTATTTCCTTTTATGTAGTGATCTCGAATTCTTTGCTATCTTTGCCTTGATTTTCAACATACTTATAATCAACACTGGAATGAAAACCAACATAACAATCATACTTTTTCTCTGTTGTTACTGCCAGATGTTACTGGCTAATGAAGACTCTTTGATACAGCGTCAGGACAGTCTTTGCACCGCATTAGGCAAAACGACAGACCCGAAAAGCCGTATTGAATTACTAAAAAAACTACATGAAATAGAACTCGACACACCTGCCTCCCTGAAATGGATACAGCAAGTCCGGACAGAAGCCCGGAAAATCAACTCACAAGAGGAGGAAGACTGGGCAATACGTTCCCTGACGATCTACTATTATAACGCTGCAAAGCTGGACAGTGTCATTCATTATGCCGCACAAGCCGACTCGCTCGCCAAAGAAATGGGAACACGCTCTAAATATTACTACGAAACACAAGCCGTGCTATGCCAGAACCTACTGTGGGCCGGACAACAGGAAAAAGCATCCGATATAGCGATCCACCAGTTCAAACAGGCCAAGGACGATAATAATACGGGGGGCATCATCAGCCTTAGTGAAACCCTCGGCCTTATTAACCAGCAGGTTGGACAGGATAGCATTGCCGTCACATACATGACGGAAGGCCTGGAACTGTTGGCCGGGATTTCCGGGAAATACGGGCGTGCAATCCAGATTCTGAACAGCATTATCGAATCAGAGCTACGGCTACAGCGGTTCGATGACACCCGGAAACACATAAAACTGCTACAGGAGTACTTAATCAAAAGAAAAGAAAGTACCGCCTCTTTTTCATACGGCTGCTACTACTTACTTTCCGAAGCATACTATATCAACCTGAACGTACAACTTAAGAATGCAGCTGAGGCCTATAAACACCTCCTTTTAGCCCAACCTTACGAAAAGGATATAGACGACGCTTTCGTCAGACACTTTTACGAATACAGCTTGGCAGCCTACTACAAACTGACCGGGCAATACGCAAAAGCATTGGACATGATTGACCAGGTACTGGCGATCAAAGCCACTCCCGAAGCGATGAAGCTCAATGCCGAAATACTGTTTGACAAGGGAAACACCCGCGAAGCTGCCGTCCAGTACCGCAAATTGCTCGAAGAGAACGAAAACCGGAACGTCGACACATTCGTCCGCCAGATAAGCGAACTCCGCGCCATACATGATATGAACCAACTGGAATTGCAGGTGAAAGAACTGCGCGTCAAAGAGCTCGAGCTGAAAGCCAAACAACAACAGCTGAAGTGGTCGATAGCCCTGGCTTCTTTCTTCTTCGTCATCCTGATATTAGGCTCTTTCATCCACTCGCACACCAATAAGTTGAAGAACGAGCTGCAAAAAGACAAACAGGCCCTGCTGAGATCGGAAGAAGCACTGCGCATCGCCCGCGACCATGCTGAGGAATCGGACCGATTGAAGAGCCTGTTCCTCTCCAATATGAGCCACGAAATACGTACCCCGCTGAATGCGATCGTCGGGTTTGCCCAACTGCTGGATATCGAGTCGGAAGAGGGGGACGAACGGAAAGAGTATACGAAGATCATCATGGACAATTCCAACCTCCTGCTCAACTTGGTGAACGACATCCTGGATCTCTCGCGCCTCGAATCGGAACGCTACCGCTTCTCTTTCGCCGAAGAGAACCTGGCGGAATGTTGCCGGGGAGCGCTGACAAGCACGAAACACCGCGTGAAGCCAGGCGTGGAACTGCGATTCTCTCCCGAGAACGAAGACTTCACGCTGAACACCGACAAGCTGCGCCTGCAACAGGTGTTGATCAACCTGGTTGGCAATGCGGCCAAGTTTACCAGAGAGGGCTTCATTGAACTGGCCTACTCGATCGACAGAAAGAAAGGCCAGGTTCGCTTCACCGTCACCGACACGGGATGCGGCATACCGGCAGACAAACAGGACACCATCTTCGAGCGTTTCGAGAAGCTGAACGAGCATGTGCAGGGTACAGGCTTAGGGCTTTCCATCTGTCGCATCATAGCCGAGCGGTTCAATGGCGAAGTGATACTGGACAGGGAGTATACCGGCGGTGCACGCTTTATCTTCACACATGCCCTGACCCTGTAGGACCCCGAAAAGGACGGCGGAAAATAATCGCATATTCTTACGGTTTCTTTCAGCCGATGTAAACCAATCGGGCCATCCGTATTGCGCCCATTTTTCTATCACTCAGCACTATAACTCATCATTCATAATCCATATTTCTTTACTATCTTTGTCTTTATTCTCAAATACAATCGAACCAAGATAGAATGAAGACATACTCTATTATCATCCTTTTTCTCTATTGCATCTGCAACGTTTCAATGGCTAATGAAGACTCTATGGTACAATCCGAGGATAGCCTCAGCAGTGTATTAGCAAAGACGACAGACCCCGCCAAACGTATAGAAATCCTGCAAGAGCTATGCGCCTTAACGACCAACACGCCGGCAACACTGAAATGGATACAGCAAGTCAGGACCGAAGCCCGAAAGAACAACTCGCGGGAAAACGAGGACTGGGCGCTCGGGCATCTGGCAGTCTACTTCTATAATTTCGAGATGCTGGACAGCCTCATCTATTATACCGCACAATCCGACTCGCTCGCCAAGGTCATGGAAAAACACAGCGACTACTACTACGGGGCACAAGCACTGCTATGCCAGAACCTCCTGTGGATCGGACAATGGGAAAAGGCCTCTGACACCGCCATCCGCCTCTTCAAACAGGCAAAAGAGGAGAATAGCACAAACGGTATTATTAACCTTGGGGAAACACTCGGACTTATCAACCAGCAAATCGGACAGGACAGTATCGCTGTTACCTATCTGAAGGAAAGCTTAGAAATGCTGATCGATACTTCGGGGAAAGTGCCCTACATCATCCGCGTCCTCAACAGCATCATCGACTCGGAGCTGAAGCTCAAGCGGTTTGAAGACGCCCGCAAGCATGTGGAAGATCTGCAGAGTCACTTAGACGATATGATGCAAAACGTCACCAACTCGGGAATGATGCACCTGTACAACAGCAACTATCTGCTGTCTGAGGCATACTACATCAACCTCTATGTGCAACTTGGAAATGCGGATGAGGCCAAAAAGCACCTTCTCCTGGCCCAATCGTATGAGAATAATATAAATGACGGGTATGTGGAACACTTCTACAAGTTCAGTTTGGCCGCCTACTACAAGCTGACGAAACAATATGCCCAGGCACTCAACATCATCAACCAGGCGGAAGAACTCAGCGACTCGCCCGAAACGCTGAAGCTCAAAGCCGAAATCCTGCTCGACAAGGGAGACGCCCGCGAGGCGGCCCTCCAATACCGCAAAGCGCTCGAACAGAACGAAAGCCGGAACGTCGAGACCTTCATGCGCCAGATAAGCGAACTCCGTGCCATCCACGACACGAACCAACTGGAACTGGAGGTGAAAGAACTCCGCGTCAAAGAACTCGAACTGGAAGCCAAACAGCAGCAGTTGAAATGGTCGATCGCCCTGACGTCCCTCTTCCTCATCATGCTGATATTGGGAACGCTTGTCTACATTCATACCCGCCGGCTGAATAACGAACTGAAAAAAGATAAACAGGCTTTGCTTAAATCAGAAAAAGAGCTGCGTATTGCCCGCGACCATGCCGAGGAGTCGGACCGCCTGAAAAGCCTGTTCCTCTCCAATATGAGCCATGAGATACGTACCCCGCTGAATGCGATCGTCGGGTTTGCCCAACTGCTGAATATGGAGATGCAGGAGGAGGATGAACGGAAAGAGTTCACCAAAGTGATCATGGACAATTCCGCCCTTTTACTCAATCTGGTGAACGATATCCTGGACATCTCGCGCCTGGAATCGGAGCGCTACCGTTTCTCTTTCGCCGAAGAGAACCTTGCGGAGTGTTGCCGGGGGGCACTGACGAGTGTGGAACATCGCGTGAAACCGGGTGTGGAATTGCGATTCTCACCGGAAAGCGAAGACTTCATACTGAACACAGATAAACTGCGCCTGCAGCAAGTACTGATCAACCTGGTCGGCAACGCGGCCAAGTTTACGAAGGAAGGCTATATTGAACTGGCTTACACGGTAGACAGAGGAAAAGGACTGGTCCGCTTCACCGTCACAGATACGGGATGCGGCATACCAGCGGACAAGCAAGACACCATATTCGAACGTTTCGAAAAACTGAACGAATATGTGCAAGGCACAGGATTGGGACTTTCCATCTGCCGCATCATAGCCGCCAGATTCAATGGGGAAGTGATGCTGGACAAAGCGTACACCGACGGAGCACGCTTTGTCTTTACACACTCATTAAATATTTAACTCCTATTCGACGATATGCGGAGAATAAGGACCGGGAACCAGGTCTTCAAACTGTTCCCATGGGATCGGATCAAACTCCATCTCCACCATGATACGGACAGGCTCGTTAGCATTAATCTTGTCACGTGAGGAAAGGATCTTACGGAGGATCTCTTCGTTTGCCGCATTCTTCCGAATCGACATGTTGTAGGCATCTACTTCCATTTCAATATAGACTGTCATGCCGCGAACGGTCGTCTTGACAAAGATACGCTTCTTTCCCGAGTCGGCAGCCTTGGTCCTGCGGATTGTCGTTTTAACGAAGATACGGGAAGAAGCAGTGGCAACAGGCTGGTCGACTATCAAGCTGTTCATCGTACGACTGTTGGCAACGATCAGTTCTTCTTTCAACCCGACGATACTGCCATAGCTATCGAGGTCTTTCTGGTCGGAAACGTCCCAACTCAATGTAGACTTGGAAGCGATCCAGAGATCATTCCAGAAATCAGGATCATCGGAAGGAAGATCCATCACATCAGACAACTGCTGTATGGCATCCACATCTTCGGTCTCTTCAGTCTCACCATCGCTGTCCGGAATTTCCGGTATGTCGTATGTGATAGCATCCGCCGGATAGGAGGATACATGAAACATTAGGTCGTTGCAATCACCGTCTCCCTTCAGGAGATTGATGCGTTCGTTCGGCAAGTCTTCAAAGCCGACTACGACGAAATTGTCTTTCTTAAACAAGACCGTATGGCTCTTGTTTCCGGATTCCGGATTCCATTCAGGATAAGAGTAAAAACGGAACTTGCCGTCACCGATCGTACGGTTCAACAGATTATATCCGTCAGAACGGAGCACCCAACCGATCGAAGTACCAGCCGGGAAAGTATCTTCCAGACGGCCTGTCTCCGGATTATAATATTTCAACCGGACTGCCTCACCTGCTTTCAGCCCCGAACTCAGGAGCCGGACAATATTTGCTCTCGGAAATGCAACGATTTCTTTGATTGAGGCAGGATCTACATTCTTAATATCCCCCTTGTAAGAGAAATATCCGAGTACATTATCAAACAAACTGCTGGTATGGAGCAGGCTTACCCAGATCTGTGCATCTTCCTTTACATACAGGTCAGTTCGTTTACGATATACCTGATCCGCACTGCGCCATTCAGGAAACGCACGATTGATAGCCTGCAGGAGAGAACTGCTGACATTTTCCTTTTTCGTAACATAGTCTGGCCGTCCCAATGAATTCCAGCCACCGAGCGTCTGATAGGGATAATTATCAGACCTTCCGAACAGCGCCTTAGTCTGAACTTCCTCTTTATCCAGACTGGCCTCCTCAAATGTCACTGACCCGTTTGCAATCCGGCCATATTGCAAAGAAGGGACTCCTACGTAAGAAGAATAGACATACAATTCTCCGAGCTGTTCCGGAAGCAAACGAGACAATTTATATTCTCCCCTGCCATTCGTGAAACCAGTAAAGACTGGCGACAGATTTGTTTTCTTCACTACTAATCCGTCCCGGATTTCAAGCGGATTTTCAGCATAGACCTCAAATGACACTCGATAACCGTCGGGCACGTCATATTTGAGATTAAACATTACCGGCTGCGCACCGATTTCGGCGATAGCATTTTGCCGGGCATAGGAATCATCTGTTCCTATCTTGTTCAGATCCGTATCCGAACAGGAAATAAGTAATAGAAGAACGAGACTCCATAAAGAATTCTGAAGGATGCATTGTGTGTTCATAGGCTATTATGATATTCCTTTTTATCATACAAAGAAAGTAATAATAATCAACAAATAAGCATATAAAACATGATATTTATTCCGACACATATGCATTTATTTGGTAATAATCATTACGAGGCTTGATTATCAAAAAAAATAGAACAACCATTAAAAAAATATGATATGATTTATCAAACATTATACATATCTTTGTAAGCATATCATGAATTAAAAACACTATATATTATACAATGAGTAAAAATAATAGCCTTCTTCTATTGATATTCTGCCTTTGCAGTATTATCACATCATATGGTTCCGAATTGGGACAGCAAAAAGACAGCATAAAAGAACTTCTGATGATTACATCAGATACCGACAAGCGTCTGGAGCTACTGGAAAAAATGTCTTATCTTTCAATGGATGATTCTACGGGATATTTCTGGTTGAACCAACTCCGGAAAGAGGCAAGCGAAGCGCAGAAAACCGATAAGGAAGGGTGGGCGATCCGTACGTTGGTCCGCTTTTACTACAATATGGGAGATGTGGAAAACGTATCGTTCTATGTATCCCAGGTCGATTCTCTTGCTAAAGTGACCGGAGAATACAAAGACTACTATTTTGACGCCCACACCTTCCTCTGCCAACTCCTATTATGGGACAACCAGTTCGAAAAAGCGGCTGACGCAGCCATCCGCCTGTACAACCTGGCTAAAGATGAGAAGAACGAAACCGGTATCATCTGTAGCTGCGAAACCCAAGGACTGATCAACCAACGGATCGGCCGGGATAGTGTCGCCGTCGACTTTTTCCTTGAAGGGCTGGATCTGCTGCTAAAGAAAGGAACGGAACATCGCTACGTCGTCCAATACCTCAACAATTTGATCGAATCCGAACTAAAACTGAACCGGTTCGATAGTGCACATAAGCATCTCGATCTGTTGCAAACATTGATAGCCAATATCAAAAACGGGAGCTACGGACCCGATCCTTCTTTCCCCTATGACCGCTGTACATTGCTATCAGAGGCTTTTTACCTTAACCTCTACGTCCGGCAAAAGAACGCTCCGGAAGCCAAAAAGCACATGGATGCGGCGATCCCCCATCTCGACAATCTGGATGATACGTATGTACGCATTTTCTATCTGTTCAGCGTCGCAAGCTATTACAAACTGACAGGCCAATATACGCAGGCTTTGAATACGATCAACACTGTGGCAGAACTTGACAACAGTCCGGACGTAAAGAAACTGAGAGCCGAAATACTGATGGATATGGGAAACACACGCGAAGCGGCCCTGCAATACAAAGAAGCATTAGTGCAAAACGAAGAGATAAACAGCGCTTCCTTCGTCCGCCAGTTGAGCCAGTTGCATGCACTCCACGACATGAACAACCTCGAACTCCAGGTAAAAGAACTCCGCGTGACAGAGTTGGAGCTGGGAGCAAAACGGCAGCAATTGAAATGGACTGTTGCCTTAGCCAGCCTATTCCTGGTGATACTTATATTGGGAACTATTATTTATATGCACACCCATAAACTGAAAAACGAGCTGCAGAAAGACAAACAGGCCTTGCTGGAATCGGAAAAAGCACTGAGGATCGCCCGTGACCATGCCGAGGAATCAGACCGCCTCAAAAGCCTGTTCCTCTCCAATATGAGCCACGAGATACGCACGCCGCTGAATGCCATCGTCGGGTTTGCCCAGATATTGGATGTGGAAACAGAGATCGGCGACGAGCGGAAAGAATATACGCATATCATTATGGATAACTCCGCCCTCCTGCTTAACCTGGTCAACGACATACTGGACATTTCCCGCCTGGAATCGGAAAGATACCGCTTCACTTTTGCCGAAGAGAATCTGATGGAATGTTGCCGCAGCGCATTGATGAGTGTGGAACACCGTGTGAAACCCGGAGTCGAATTAAAACTGACACCCGAAGATGAGAACTTCATCCTGAAAACAGACAAACTACGCCTCCAGCAAGTACTGATCAACCTGGTTGGCAACGCAACCAAATTCACGGAGCGTGGTTTCATCGAACTGGCTTACACGGTCGACGAGGCAAAAGGAGTCATACGTTTCACCGTCACCGACACCGGTTGCGGAATACCGGCCGACAAGCAAGACGCCATATTCGAACGTTTCGAGAAGCTGAACGAATGTGTCCAGGGAACCGGCTTAGGACTTTCAATCTGTCGTATCATTGCCGAACGCTTTGAAGGAGAGGTTACGCTCGACAAAGATTATACCGGTGGGGCACGCTTTATTTTCACGCATTCTCTCCACCTCTAAAATATTTGTTACATTTGTGCCTCAATTAATAATAGAGCACAAATAAGTCTTATTATATGAAGAACATTAAAATTTATCCGAAAGACTGGATGCTACTGCATCCCTATAAACAATCCGACTCGACAGACCTTTATTATACCCAGATAGCAAACCGCATTTACGACATGTTGGAAAAGACACACCTGGCTTACTCTTTTGAACAGGAAGAAGTCAAGCAGGTTTGTATACGTATGGCCGCCTATTTCGAAGATGTCATTTCCGGCCTGAACATCTGGCGTTCGTTTATCCGGGAGCATAAAGCGTTATACGGCAAATACCTGCCGTTCTATACACCCGACGACCATTACTACGATGACGAAGTCAATTACGAAGATGTACGATTCTTGCTTTGGCATTACACGCAACAATATCACGGAGCCAGCAAAGGAACATTCGTCAGCCCGGACAATGCGGCAAACGGAGATACGGCAAGTCTGATCTACCAACTCTTTTGCGACGAATGGGCGACAGCACCCGAGAACGAAAGAATGCAGCAGCTTTTTGCATCGGAAACCCGATATGAAGAAGAATCGCAATATAATGAACTGTTGTACTGGTTCCATTATAAATGTTATCTGTTTACCGATGCACAGGAAGTGTTAACCGGAACAATCAAAGAATATTGGCAACAAACCGAAGAACGGAACGATCAGGCTATCATGGTCATCCACGATTCGCTGGCCCGCGTCTCAAAAAGTCCTTTCCTTGCCTACACGTCTCCGAAATGGCTTTCCCTGATCCTTCCGGCCGAACACCCGGATCATGAGCTGTTTGCTGGAGAAGCCGAGAAAACCCAGTCGTTCAAAGAGCCGGTATCGGAAGAAGCCGAACGAACATTAGCCGAGCATTTCGAAAAGTTCACTGCAGCGGCAGCTGGCAAACCGCTTCTTTATTTCAAAACCAAACAAGAGTTCCTGGATTTTCTCACAAATATCGGCATAGACACGCAAGGTGTAGCCGGCGACACCGTTCCGCAGAAATTTGCCGTTTACGCCACACCGACGGAAGGGCTGCAAATCCTGGCAAATGGCGTCGAATATATCAAAGACGAAAACAACCCCTTCTACGATCAGAAGAAAGCGGAAAGTCAAGCCATCTCTTTCTTCATGGTGAAGCAATGCAGCCCATACCTGTTACGGATACTGGAAGAAAAAGGCATGCTGTCAGACGCCCAGGCCAAAAGCCTGCTCAGCGAAGAACGCAGCAAAGCGATCATTCACGAGAACTGGGACTTCCTGATGCGCTATTTCCTCCGGGAATATTGATCTGTCATTCCTGATCCGCCGGATAGACAATCCCTAACTGCCGGCGGACTTCATCTATTATTTCCAGGGTGATGAGTGAATTTTCATGGCTGTTAATTGCGGATTCGCGCTTGCCAGACTGTATTAAATCGATAAACTCGGCAACCTCATAATAATACTCGTCCCGGTCTGTCACGGCACTGATATCCTGCGGTTCGGCAACCGGACCTTTACCGGAAGCCGCTGCCAAACGGGGCGTATAGGTGACTTTACTGATGATATTGATCCGGTCGAGCGTCATATTGCCGTCTTCACCTTGTATCTCCGTAGGAAGAGACGAGTTGGCTATCTTGGAATAGAGAACCGTCGCATTCATTCCGTCATATTCGAAGTTGACCGCCCCCTGCCCGTCCGCTCCTGATGACAGGACGATTCCGGAAGCATCTATCTTGCCCGGACGGCCGAACAAAACGACCATCGGGTAAACCGTATAGATGCCGATATCCATCATCGCCCCGTTCGACAATTCCGGCTTGAAAGCGTTCAAGACAATCCCTTCTTTAAACTTGTCATAGCGGGAAGAATATTGGCAATAGGAAGAGAAATAGCGGCGCACAGTCCCCAACCGTCCTAAATTCTCCCGTACAGACAGGAAATTAGGGGTAAGCGTAGGCTTCATGGCCTCCATTAACGTAACATTATATGTACGGGATGCAGCAATCATCTCCCCCACCTCCCGGGCATTCGAAGCGAAAGGCTTCTCGCAAAGCACATGCTTGCCGTGTTTCATGCACAAGATGCTTTGCTCGGCATGGAGGAAATTTGGCGAGGCGATATACACCGCATCGACCAGCGGGCTTCTTGCCATCTCTTCCAGCGAAGTGAACGTATACGGTATCTGGTGCTTAGCGGCAAAAGTATCCGCCGTCTCCTGCTTGCGGGAGCAGACAGCCACCAACTCGAAACGTTCGTCCTGCCGGGCCCCGGCAATCACCCAGTCGGTTATAAAATTCGTACCGACCACTCCAAAGCGTACTTTTCCAGTCTGTTTTTCCATCTATTCTATACTTATTATTTAACAGTAACAATCCCCCAAAAAGGGACATTCGATTATCGGCATATTTACATTAATATCAATGTATCTCCCTCGATCGCAAGTTCGGGTACCTTGTCTGTCAGATTCAACGTCAGGCAATAGGGCACGGCATCTTCCAGATGATTTGCTTTCAGCCGCGCTATGTGCTCGGACGGCTCCAGATAGCCAGCCGGGTCTTTCTTATTATTCGTCCACATATCACGGGCTATCGCAGCGGCATCGCTCCCCGTCTCATACAGGCCGGTATTGACCAGGACATCAGTCAAGGCTCCGCCGAAAAGCGTATCTTCCTTATTTATTTTATCCTGCCATCCGGAACACAACACGACTACATCCCGTTTATACGCCAGGCAATAACCGGCTACAGCATGCAAATTGATAAACGCCCCGGTCACTACCCGGTAAGCCGAACGGGCAATCGTGATCGCCCGCGTCCCATTGGTGGTTGTAAAGACAATATCTTTTCCGGAAACCTTTTCCGGCGTATAGTCGAACGGGGAATTGCCGAAGTCGGCAAACTCGCACCGTTTCACATTCCGTTCGGCCCCGACCAGCCAGCCTTTTGCCTTATACGCCTGCGCCTCCTCGACCGTCGCAACCGGACGGATACTGCGCACGCCATTACCGAAAGCGGCAGCCATTGTCGTCGTTGCCCGGAATACATCCACCACGACTACGACCGCTTCCGGATTATGATATACCGGGTATAAAGCCGGTGAAAAACAAACATCTATTTTCATATCAAACGATTATTATCCGTACAAAAATACAGGATAAATCATTTCCAAGCACCATTCCAGGCAAGTTTCCCGCACAAATATCGCAATTAACATAAATACTCCGATAGAATGTTATTGTATCTGTAATCACATACTTGCCAGAAACATTTCCACTATCCGGTTGTTTTTTTATTACATTTTTGAATAAACGTTTTAAACTAAATTGTATGAAAAGAATTGTATCAATGATGGTGGTCTGCACCCTTCTGTTGGGTGGCATGACACACGTGCAGGCTCAGACAAGCAAGGCTGCAGAAAAGGCTGAAAAAAAGCTGGAAAGAAAAGAGAAAAAAGAGGAAAGGTTAGCTAAGGATGCCGTTATGGGCGAAGAGGCATTCAACAATGCCATGCAGGCTATCACAAACCAGTCGTTCGTTCTCGAAGCCAACTCCGTACAACCGTTGAACGGGCGCGTTTACTATGTAAACTCCAACACCAACTTCGTTTCACTGAACGACGGACAGGCAATGGTGCAGATTGCTTCCAACTCTCCCTATCCCGGTCCTAACGGATTAGGCGGCATCACCGTACAGGGATCTGCTTCCAACGTACAGGTCAAACAGGAAAACAACGGAAACGTATACCTGTCCATGAGTGTACAAGGTATCTTTATCTCTGCAACCGTCAATCTCGTCTTGTACAGCGGGACCAACAATGCAATGGTAACCGTAGACCCGAACTTCTCAGGAAACGATCTGACAATGAACGGAACATTACTTCCCTATTCGGACTCTAACGTGTTCCAGGGAACTACCTACTAATTTCATAATATTAAACATGAAAAGGGCAGCTCGATTATCGGACTGCCCTTTCTCTTTTTATGTCGTGACTGGTTTATCTAACCGGAACATATTGCACGAATGCTTCCATCGCTTCATAAGAAGCAAGGCCTAACTGATGATACAGCTCGGCTGTAGCCCGGTTACGGTCTTCGGCACGCTGCCAGAACAAACGTTCGTCATCACCCAGGAACGGAGCGCTTTCGGCCTGCGACTGGTGTTTCAGGATCGCATTCCGCTTATGGCGCAATTCTTCAGGAGAGATAGGCACGGCCATTTCCACATGGTCCATTTCCCACTCGGCCCACGCACCGCGATACATCCAGATACGGCAGTTCTTCAGCCATTCTTCGTCTTTCAGCTCGTCGAGGGCTGCCAGGACAGCATTCAGACAGACACGGTGAGTCCCGTGCGGGTCGGCAAGGTCACCGGCCACAAACATTTCATCGGGCTGCACATCCATCAGCAACTTTTTCACGATTGCGATATCGGCTTCTCCCAGGTCGTTCTTCTTCACCAGCCCGGTTTCGTAGAACGGCAGGTCGAGGAAGTGGATATGATCGTCACTCTTGATTCCGCTGTAACGGGCACCGGCACGGGCTTCTTCCCGCCGGATCGTTCCTTTCATAAAGAGCACGTCACGCTTTTCAGCCTCGCCTTCCACCTTCTCATAACGCAGGAAGTGGATAATTTCTTCGGCTTTCTTCTTCACCGTTTCGTCCTTCGTATACTTTTCACAAACGTCGCGCAGGTATTCGCAGTAACGGATTACCTCTTCATCGCCAACCGCAATGTTTCCGGAAGTCTCATAAGCGACATGCACATCGTGATGCTGCTCGCATAAACGGTGGAATGTTCCACCCATGGAAATCACATCATCATCAGGGTGCGGACTAAAGATAACCACCTTCTTCGGATACGGGGTTGCACGTTCGGGACGGTTCGAATCGTCGGCATTCGGCTTGCCGCCCGGCCATCCGGTAATCGTGTGCTGGATATCGTTGAATACCTTGATATTTACGTTATAAGCGGAACCGTAGAGGGCAAGCAGTTCACCCAAGCCGTTTTCGCTGTAATCCTTGTTTGTCAGTTTCAGGATCGGTTTACCGGTCAACTGGCACAGCCAGACGATTGCACGGCGGATCAGCTTGCTGTCCCATTCGCAATTGGTCACCAGCCAAGGATGGCTGATACGGGTCAGATCGTAAGCGGCAGACAAGTCGACCACTACTTTTGCATTCGTATGGTTCTGCAGATAAGAAGAGGGAACAGCGTCGCTCACCTTGCCTTCCACTGTCTTTGCTATGATATTGGCCTTGTCTTCGCCCCATGCCATCAGAATCACGTTACGTGCCTTCATCATGGTTGCGATACCCATCGTGATGACGCCTGCCGGAACATTATCTAATGACGGGAACGTGCGGGAAGCCTCTTTGCGGGCTGCACCTTCCAGCAGAACCAGACGTGTACGGGAACTCAAACTTGCTCCGACACCGTTGAACATGATATTGCTGGCATGCCCTACGCCTAACAGGACGTAATCCAAACCGCCTGCCTTCTGGATATTTTCTTCATATATCCGGCAGAAATCGATGATAGCATCTTTCGGCATACAACCATCGGGAGCATACACGTTCTCAGGAGCGATATCGATATGATCCAGCAAAGCCTCTTTCAACTGTGCCACATTACCGGCAGAAGAAGAAACAAGCGGGAAAAATTCATACTCAACAAAGAGAACCACATTGCGGAAGCTCAATTGCTCTTCCTTATGCATGCGGATCAATTCCTTATATATGCTCAACGGAGAACGGCCTCCGGGAATAGCCATCACGAAGTTTTCCCCGATTTCCTGTTTCTTGCGGATTTGATCTGCGATCTCTTTGGCGATAGCAAACGAGCCTTCATCGGCCGATTTATAGATGTTTGTCGGAATCTTTTCCAGACGGGTTAAAACTGAATGCTCGAAAGCATTTTCCGGACGATAGTACCGTTGCGGTATTCTCGTCAGGGTAATCTGCGAACTAAGGTCTGTCTTCATGTTTAATTATTGATTTAGTATATTATTCATAACTCGAATCACAAATATAACAATTAATCCACGAATCCAGCTTTACAAACCATTTAAAAAATCAATACATCAATAGGAAGTATATATAAAACAGGTTTTGGCGGAGAGAAAAACAGTAAATGATGATTTACCAGTTTGTTTATATCGACCGTTGGTAACTCCTTCCCCTCTTGAGAGGGGGCAGGGGGTGTGTGAATTTTCTTTGATAGACAGAAAGATAACACACCCCTTATCCCCTCTCAAGAGGGGATACAGATACTCCCGGCCCTATAACCACAAATACGAAACACACCGATAAATCATCATTTAGAGGTTCAACTATCATTAATATAATGTATTGGCATCCGGAACAAGATGTCCCAGCGACCAAACGGCACGGACAGCCAGGTTGCGGTCCATGATGATGATATCGGCATCCTTACCACGCTGCAAAGTTCCCGTACGGTCGGCAACACCCATCAGGCGTGCCGGCGTTTCGGAAGCCATACGGACAGCATCGGCCAAGGGGATATTCGCCTTCTGGACCATTGTGCGGACCAGCACATCCATCGTCGCAATACTTCCGGCAAGCGAAGAATGGTCTGCCAGCTTACAAACACCGTCTTCTATGATAATGCGAGAATCTTCATCCGGCTTTATATCGCTGGCGGCATACGACAACGCGTCGGTCACCAGGCAAGTACGTTCCACGCCTTTCAACTTATAGACCAGGCGGAGGATCGTGGAAGGCAAATGCTTGCCGTCGGCAATCACTTCGACCGTCATATCGTCCATCAGGAACACGCTTTCCACCGTTCCCTCATATTTATATTCACGACGCTTGTGGAAACCGGGCATTGCATTATAGAACTGGGCGGCATGTGTGAAACCGGCAGCATAAGCAGCCTTGATATCTCCAAACTCGGCTTCCGTATGCGTGATAGCCGCCAGAATGCCTTTCGACCGGAGGTAACGGGCAAAGTCATGCGCACCGGGCAATTCCGGGCTGGCATCCCAACGCTTGATGCAACCGGTGCTTTCCAGGATAGAAGTGTATTCCTCTTTATCCGGGTCTTTCACATCGTACAAGCTGCCTGCCATCTTTGTATTCAGGTAAGGACCTTCCACATGAAGCCCCAAAACCGTACTGTTCTTTTCCGCCATCAGGCCCTCGCAGATGGAAACCGCTTTGCAAATGGATTCTTTCGGAGAAGAGGATAATGTGGGAAATATAGTTGTCGCCCCATGTTTCAAATGGGCTGCAACCGCCGTACGAAAAGCTTCTTCCGTACATTCCTTAAAATCATGGCCACCACCGCCATGCACATTCATGGCCACAAAACCGGGAACGATATACATTCCCTTGGCATCTATCACCTTGGCGCCTATTACAGCCAGGTCGCTATTTGTTACTTCCAGTATCTTACCATCGCTTACCAATACGGAGCCGTCTTTCAACCATCCCTGCGGGGTGAGAATCTGGCCATTTATAATCTGAGTCAGCATAATTTTCAATTTTCAATTCTCAATTTTCAATTAGAACAGCTTATTGGTTCCTTCAACCAATTTCCCCATCGCCCAAACAGCACGTACATTCAGGTCCTTATCCAAAATCTGGATATCGGCATCCTTACCACGCTGCAAAGAGCCCTTACGGTCATACACGCCCATGATACGCGCCGGTGTTTCAGAAGCCATACGGACAGCGTCCTCCAACGGGATCTCCGCTTTCTGGACGATCGTACGGATCAGGCGGTCCATCGTGGCGACACTGCCGGCAAGGGCAGAACGGTCCGCCAGTTTGCAAACGCCGTCCTCAATGATCACACGCGGGTCAAACGCCGTCTGGCTGTCGCTTGCCGCACAAGCCAGCGCATCGGTAATCAGGCAAGTGCGTTCCACACCTTTGATCTTATAGACCAGGCGAAGGATCGTCGGCGGCACATGAATACCGTCGGCCACAACCTCGACCGTCATATCGTCGATCAGGTAAATACTTTCCACCGTACCTTCATATTTATATTCGCGACGTTTGTGGAAACCCGGCATTGCATTGTAGAAGTGGGTCGCATGCGTATATCCGGCTTCGTATGCAGTCTGGATGTCTTCATATTCAGCCTGTGTATGCCCGACGGAAGCCACCACGCCTTTCGATGTGATGTATTTTCCGAACTGCATGGCGCCCGGAAGTTCGGGAGCTGCGTCCCAACGTTTGATGCAATGTGTTTCTTCCAGCAAAGGGATGTATTCTTCCGGGTCCGGATTCTTGATGTTTTCAGGCAACTGTCCGCCAGCCATCTTCATGTTGAAGTAGTGCCCTTCAAGGTGAAGTCCCAGAACCGGACTGTCTTTTTCAGCCATCAACTTTTCGGTCGTTGCAGCCGCCTCGCGGATCATCGGGATTGTGGAAGAAGACAGCGTGGGGAAAATACTGGTCGTACCGTGCTGCATGTGGGCGGCTATTGCCACCCGGAAGGCCTCTTCCGTGCCTTCCATAAAGTCACGTCCGCCACCGCCGTGCACATGGATTTCTACTCCGCCCGGCACGATATACATGCCTTTGGCGTCTATCAAAGTGGCTCCGACAACTGCCAGGTCGCAGTTCGTCACTTCCAGAATCTTGTTATCGCTTATCAGAACAGAACCGTCTTTCAACCAGCCCTGTGGGGTAAGGATCTTGCCATTTATAATCTGAGTTAACATAGCGCAAGAATTAAGTTTGTGTTTTTTAGTTTTAAGCAGGCAAAGTTAATATGTTTCCGGATTACTTCGGGCATGTATTTAATTTTTCTTCAGCCGGTGTTTAAATTTTTTCCGCCATGTAACTAAAATTTCCCCGGCATATAATCCGATGTTGACAACCGTCGGCCGTATGGCCGATAATCGTCAGCCATACGGCTGATAACCGTCAACCACTCGGCTGATAATTATCAGCCAATAAACCGATCGGCATTAATTTCAAATACATCCCGAGCCATTTTCCAATAGAATCCAATGAAATATTCATTTAATGTAATAAATAACGCCTCCTGATACTTATCCCGGCTACAAGCGAGAGAATCAGGAGGCGATTTAACGGTTTTGTCAATCTGATGAACTGCTACCGCTGACATTTACATATATATAAAAAAACAGAAGTAAGCCGGAAATAACAACAACCTTATTCCATCGGAACTTCCATCAATAGAACCGTTGCGTGTTTCAACACTTCTATCACAAGACTGTCAGTTTCCCAGAAGCCTGCGCCATCCCGTTTAGACAGGACCGTATTGGAAACCTCGACTTCACCTTCGATCACAAACAGATAAACACCGTTTTTCTTATTGTGCAACTTATATTCTTTCACAATCCCGGCATCAAATGTTCCCATCGAGAACCAGGCATCCTGATTAATAGAAGCAGGAGCTGTACCGTCCGGTGCAATCATCACACCCAATTCGTTTTTCTTCAAGACAGAACGGACATCATAGCTCTTATAATGGGGTTTCGTATTCTCTTCACGCGGGAACACCCAAATCTGAAGGAATTCCAGTTGCTCTTCTCCGCTGTCGTTAAACTCGCTATGGAGAATTCCCGTACCGGCACTCATCACTTGAATCTCACCCGGAGTAATCACTTCGCTGTTCTGGATACTGTCGCCATGGCGCAGATAACCTTTCAGCGGAATGGAGATTACTTCCATATTCTTATGTGGATGTGTATCGAACCCTTCTCCCGGAGCAACCGAATCGTCGTTTAAAACACGAAGCATGCCAAAATGAACCCTTTTCGGATTATAGTAATTGGCAAAACTGAAAGTATGATGAGTCTTTAACCATCCATGATTTGCATACCCACGAGTATTGGCTTTATCCACTATTGTTTTCATAAAAAATCCTCCTATGTTAATTACGCTTATATAACAATCCCATCTGCAGAAAAGTTGCCGGAACAGACTGTCCCTGACAGACGGATTTTCTTAGCTTCCTGCATACAGAGCGCAGAAAACAGGAAAAAACAGAATTTTCTTTTATCCAGACAATACAGGATACAAGAGAATTGAGTACTTTTGTACCCTAATAAAAATTCATCCAGTAAATATAAACACTATGGCAGTTTACTTAAACGATGTATCGAGAACCTTCGGTGAATACTTACTTATTCCAGGTTTAACCACCAAGCAATGTGTGCCAACCAATGTTTCACTGAAAACCCCGCTTGTGAAACACAAAGTAGGTGAAAAGCCAGCGATCGAATTAAACATTCCTTTCGTTTCAGCGATCATGCAATCTGTTTCCGGCCCCAAGCTGGCTATCGAATTGGCCCGCAACGGAGGATTATCTTTTATCTTCGGTTCACAGCCTATTGCCAGCCAGGCAGACATGGTTCGAAGAGTTAAGAAGTTCAAAGCCGGATTTGTAATCAGCGATTCCAATCTGACTCCGGAAAATACACTGGCAGATGTCATCGCCCTGGTACAGCGTACCGAACATTCCACAATAGGCGTGACAGACGACGGTACTCCTAACGGTAAATTGCTGGGATTAGTAACCAGTCGTGACTATCGCGCAGAAAAGGATCCTCTTGACAGGAAAGTAAAAGAATTTATGACTCCGTTCTCCAAGCTGATCGTCGGCGATCTGGGAGTGACTCTCAGCGAAGCCAATCAGATCATTTGGGATCACAAACTGAACACACTGCCGATTATCGACAAAGATCAGAAATTACAATATTTCGTTTTCCGCAAGGACTATGACAACCACCGCGAGAATCCGAAAGAACTGTCTGGCAACGATAAAAAACTGCTGGTCGGTGCAGGTATCAATTCACGCGACTATATGGAACGTGTTCCTGCTTTGGTTGAAGCTGGTGTCGACGTACTTTGCATCGACTCATCCGACGGCTATTCCGAATGGCAACAGGAGACATTGCAGTGGATCAAGAAAACATATGGCGACAAAGTATTAGTAGGTGCCGGCAACGTTGTCGACAAGGAAGGCTTCGACTATTTGGTTGAAGCTGGTGCCGATTTCATTAAAGTAGGCATCGGCGGTGGCTCCATCTGTATCACCCGTGAGCAGAAGGGCATCGGCCGCGGACAGGCTACTGCTCTGATCGACGTAGCACAAGCTCGTGATGAATATATGAAGAAAACAGGTATTTATGTTCCTATCTGTAGTGACGGCGGCTTGGTGCATGACTATCATATGGTGCTTGCTTTGGCAATGGGTGCGGACTTCCTGATGATGGGACGCTATTTCGCCCGTTTCGACGAATCACCTACAAAGAAAATGAAGATTGGAAACAACTTCGTAAAAGAGTATTGGGGCGAAGGTTCCAACCGTGCCAAGAACTGGCAACGTTATGATATGGGTGGCAACGAAGCCTTGAAATTTGAAGAAGGTGTAGACAGCTATGTTCCATATGCCGGTAAGATGAAAGACAACCTCAATGTTACATTGGGCAAAATGATTTCAACCATGTGCAGTTGCGGTGCAACCACTGTACCGGAATTACAGAAGAATGCCAAGATCACATTGGTTTCATCGACCAGTATTGTGGAAGGTGGCGCGCATGACGTGATATTGAAGGAACAGAACTAATAACTTTCTGCTAAATGCACTCAAAAAGGGGAATATTGATAATATGATAGGCGATATTGCCAATTCAGCTTATCTATATTATAGGTATCTTTGCAATATCAATAAAAAGAAAGCAATATGACACCCATTGAATTAACAAAAGCAGAATTTATACAACAAGTAGGAAACTTTGAAGAAAATCCTAAGGATTGGAAATATGTAGGAGACAAACCTTGTATTGTGGATTTCCACGCGCCTTGGTGTGGTTATTGCAAACGTTTGGAACCGATCCTGAACGAGTTTGCAAAAGAATATGACGGAAAGCTGTATATCTACAAAGTAAATGTAGACAACGAAGAAGAGCTTGAAGCAGCATTCAAGATTCGGACAATCCCAACACTGCTCCTATGCCGGATGGATGGAAGTAGAGAAATGATGCTCGGCACGATGGGCAAACCGGAACTCCGCAAAGTGATTGAAGGTATCCTGTAACTATTTTATAAAAAAAACGCCTCATGCTTATAGATTCAAAGCATGAGGCGTTTTTTGATTGTATAAAATATGCAGACTATTTCTTGCGGACAGTAATATGGAAGCATCCCTGCTTGCGTTCGTGCTTGATATAGCAGCGGTCTTCCCGTTTTAAGTCACGCAAAACCATTGCCAAAACCATTTTCAGCCGGTCCTTATCAATGTTCAAGGTATCGCTTTCATCCACTTTCGTATAACGCACCCACGAAACGTCAAAGGTCGTTCCATAGCGATGGGCAGAATTCTGGGATGAGTTTGTGTTTCTTTTCTTCAGGTTCTTAACATCATCGATCGTACGGGTGACGCTGGTTACTTTTACTTTATAAATGGAGGCATTCAGATTACGAAGGGAATCCTGAAAATTGCGACCGATATCTTCCAGTAACTTAGCCGCGGAAGGAATCAGATACGGGATGGAATGCTTCAGCTCCTCCACCTCATAATATTTATTGGTAGTGATTTCCTCCATTTCCTTTTTTACTTTTTCCGCTTCCTCACGGTTCGATGCCGGTTTGATACCGATACGTTCGGCTTCCGCCAAATGCACGTCGTTCAAATCCTTGAAATCGCGGTTGTAGCTTCCGTTATACCAGATACGTTTCAACTCTCCGCGCTGCTCCTTCTTACCACAGGACGAACAGATTGCAGCCACCGTAAAAGCAGCCATTATAAACCAAATACTAAGTGTTGTTTTCTTCATCATCATTCTTTTAGGGTGAACAAAAGTACATAATCTTTCACGAATAATCTTCCGAGATAGAAAAAATACGTACATTTGTGAATCTTAATATGAAACTAATAGAGTATTGTATGGACACATTAGAATTAAAACTATCGCTTATCGAACAATTGAAAACAATTGACGACAAAAAGCTTTTGACACAGATCAAAAACCTTATCTGCATTTCGACCGAAAGAAAGCAAGAAGAGCGCTTACCAGCACAAATGACGTTAGACGAGCTGAAAGAGGTGCTGAAGAAATCGAGAGAAGAGTCGAAAAAAGGAATGGGAATGACAACAGAAGAACTACGTAAACGACATCCACTATGCGAATAATTATAAAATGGTTGCCACAAGCCATGGCCTTACTTGACAACATTTACAACTATTACTATAAAAAGAGCCCGACCGCAGCTATCCGTTTGTACAATAACATATTGGATTCAGCCGAACCTTTACGAACTTTCCCTAATGCCGGTCCATTCGAACCCCTTCTGGAAGAGTATGAAGACGGTTTTCGCTCCATTGTCGCAGAAAAACATTACAAGCTGATTTATACCGTCAAAGACGAGTTGGTCGAAATCCATGCCGTATGGGATTGCCGGCAGGAAGGATGGCGCCTGAAGGAAATGTTCAAATAATCTTCATCGATACGAAACAAAATATCCGGCAATTTATTCTTAGCATAAAGAATATTGCTAATTTTGTCTGCCTGAATGGATGTGAAAAGAATTCGCGGAAGAGGCAGAACTAAAATAGATTGAATGATTGAACGAATTTATATTCTTGAGAGCGTAGACCCGGTGATATTCTACGGCGTCAACAATGTCAATATGCAGTTAATAAAGACATTGTTTCCCAAACTGCGTATCGTAGCGAGGGGAAATGTGATGAAAGTGATCGGTGACGAAGACGAGTCGGAACTCTTTCTCAAGAAAATCCGCGAAGTAGAGAAATACTGCGAAGAATTCAACTCGCTGAGCGAAGATGTCATCATGGACATCATCAAAGGGAAAACCCCGGTGGTCACCAAGCAGGAAAACCTGATTATCCACGGGATGAACGGAAAGCCGATCGTCGCCCGCACGGAGAACCAACAACGCCTTGTCAAGGCATTCGAGGAAAACGACCTCGTCTTTGCAACAGGCCCTGCCGGGACAGGCAAAACATTTGTCGCCATTGCCCTCGCCGTAAAAGCATTAAAGAATAAAGAAATCCGCAAAATCATCCTGAGCCGTCCGGCAGTCGAAGCCGGCGAGAAGTTGGGATTCCTTCCCGGCGAGATGAAAGACAAGCTCGATCCGTATCTCCAACCCCTGTACGACGCCCTGCAGGATATGATTCCGGCAGCCAAGCTGAAAGAATACATGGAGAACAACGTGATCCAGATCGCCCCGCTCGCCTTTATGCGCGGACGTACGTTGAACGACGCCGTCATCATCCTCGACGAAGCCCAGAACACGACGACACACCAGATCAAGATGTTCCTGACGCGCCTCGGCATGAACGCCAAGATGATCATCACCGGCGACGTGACCCAGATCGACCTTCCCCCAACGGCAACCTCCGGGCTGGTGCAAGCCATGCAGATACTGAAAGGCGTCAAAGGAATCGGCAAGATCGAGTTCGACAAGAAAGACATCGTCCGCCATAAACTCGTCCAGCGCATCGTCGAAGCCTACGATAAATTCGACAGCAAACGCAGCAGTAGGGGCGGTTCGCGAACAGCCCCCGCCGACAATCAAAAGGAAATAACGAACAATATTAATAACAGTCAGGACGCCAAATAAGCGCCCCATAAAAACAATGGTTATGAAGAAGGCATTGACAAAAACAGACTTCAATTTCCCCGGACAGAAGAGTGTCTATCACGGTAAAGTCCGCGACGTGTACAACATCAACGACGAAGTGTTGGTAATGGTTGCAACAGACCGTATCTCCGCATTCGACGTCGTACTGCCGGAAGGCATCCCCTACAAAGGCCAGATGCTGAACCAGATCGCAGCCAAATTCCTGGATGCGACTACAGACATTTGCCCGAACTGGAAAATGGCGACTCCGGACCCGATGGTGACCGTCGGTGTGATGTGCCAGGGATTCCCTGTTGAAATGATCGTACGCGGTTACCTCTGCGGAAGTGCATGGCGTGCTTACAAGAGCGGCGTACGCGAAATCTGCGGCATAAAACTGCCGGAAGGTATGCGTGAAAACGAACGTTTCCCCGAACCGATCGTAACCCCGACAACAAAAGCCGAAATCGGCGAACACGATGCCGACATCTCCAAAGAAGAAATCCTGGCACAAGGCCTGGCAACTCCCGAAGAATACGAACTGTTGGAAAAATACACGCTCGCCCTCTTCAAACGCGGCACGGAGATCGCTGCCGAACGCGGCCTGATCCTGGTCGACACGAAATATGAATTCGGCAAACACGACGGCAAGATCTACCTGATGGACGAAATCCACACGCCGGACTCTTCCCGTTATTTCTACAGCGAAGGCTACGAAGAACGCTTTGCCAAAGGCGAACCCCAGAAACAGCTCTCCAAAGAGTTCGTCCGCGAATGGTTGATGGAAAACGGCTTCCAGGGCAAGGCGGGACAGAAAGTGCCTGAAATGACTCCGGCTATCGTCGAAGGCATCAGCGACCGTTACATCGAGCTGTTCGAACACATCACCGGTGAAAAGTTCGTAAAGGGCGACACAGACAACCTGTTGTCGCGCATCGAAAAGAACGTGACCGAATATCTCAACAAATAAGAAAGATACAGATATGGCAAAGTACGGTTCAGAACAGATTCTACCCTACAACAACGAGGAGCACAAGGCGACGCAGGTCAGGCGTATGTTTGACTCCATCGCCGGCACGTACGATCGGCTGAACCATACGCTCTCGCTCGGTATCGACAAAATATGGCGCAGGAAAGGGATTGCTTTCCTGCGCCCTTTCTCACCCGCTTCGATACTCGACATTGCCACCGGGACGGGCGATCTGGCCATCTCCATGTACCGCCAACTGAAAGCGGACCGCATCGTCGGGGCCGACATCTCGGAAGGCATGATGGAAGTCGGACGTCGCAAGGTCGCCGAGGCCGGGCTGTCGGAACACATCACGTTCGAATACCAGGACTGTACGGCGCTGACCTATCCCGAAGGTTCGTTCGACGCCGTCACCGCCGCCTTCGGAGTCCGTAACTTCGAAGACATAGAACAGGGAATAGCCGAAATGTACCGCGTACTGAAACCGGGCGGCCACCTGATGATCCTCGAGCTGTCATCACCGGAACATTTCCCGATGAAACAGCTCTACTCCATTTACTCGAAAATCGTTATCCCAAACATCGGCCGGTTACTCTCGAAAGAGCATACGGCCTACAGCTACCTGCCGGCCTCCATCAAAGTCGTTCCGCAAGGAAAGGTAATGACCGATCTGCTCAGCCGCGTAGGTTTCAGCCAGGCGCGATCCAGGACTTTTACCTTCGGAATCTGTTCGTTATATACTGCCTGCAAATAATATTTAATCATCTTAATTTACTGGTCATGCAAAAATATGGTTTAATAGGATACCCCCTCGGACACTCTTTTTCCAAGAACTACTTCAACCAGAAGTTCGAATCCGAGAAAATTGATGCAACTTATCTGAACTTCGAGATCCCGAACATCAAAGATCTGAAGACTGTATTGAAAGACAACCCCGAACTCTGCGGCCTGAACGTCACCATCCCCTACAAGGAGCAAGTCATCCCCTACCTGGATGAGCTGGACGAAGACGCCCGCCTGATCGGAGCCGTCAATGTGATCAAATTCACCAAAGGCCTTTTCGGCAAAAAGCTGAAAGGCTACAATTCCGATATCATCGGTTTCAAGCGTTCCATCGAACCACTGCTCGACGAAACCCACCGCAAGGCGCTCATCCTCGGAACCGGCGGCGCCTCGAAAGCCGTCTTCCAGGGACTGAAACAACTGGGCGTAGGTGCAACGTTAGTTTCCCGCAAGCCGAAAGAGTTCTGCATCACCTACGAGGAGATCACCCCCAAGACGATGGAACAATACACCGTCATCGTCAACACGACACCGCTCGGCATGTTCCCTAACATCAACGCATGTCCGGACATTCCCTACGACCTGCTGACTCCGAAGCATCTGCTGTACGACCTTCTGTACAACCCGGATGAAACCCTTTTCATGAAGAAAGGAAAAGAAAAAGGCGCGGTCGTGAAGAACGGGTTAGAGATGTTGCTGTTGCAAGCGTTCGCAGCCTGGGAGATCTGGCAGAAATAAAGACGGCATGGAGAAAACAACCGCGTTATATCTCTTAATCTGGATTGTTTCCCTCCTTCCGACAGGGAAAGCGGAAGCCTCACAGGGGCGTGAGCAATTCACGGCCCTGATGAGATTAGCGATGTCCACGAACCAATTAGCTGATTGGGATACGCTGGTCAACTATGCGACACTCCGTTGCGACACCCCGCAAATCAGCCTGGCCAGACTCAACCGCCTGCTGTGCCTGTCGAACAATTATCCGGCAGACTCGGTCATCGCCCAAGGCCCCTCCACCCTGTCGTTCCTGCTACAAGCAAAGCAATACAATTTATATTTCAATGCCTACAACACCTATATCAACGGCTTTTTCTCAAACCGGCAGTACAAGGAAGCCCAACAGCAGGCAAGCAATATGTTCGAGATAGCCCAACGCATCGACCAGCCGGCCGGCATGGCAATGTCCCTGATGGTACAAGGCAGCATGTTCTACAAACTGAACCTTTATGACAAAGCCCTCACTGCGATCGAAGAAGGCCTCCGCCTCTGCCCTACTTACAAAGAAAGAAACAACCAGACGATGTTCGTCTACGGTTACCTCTGTACATGGGGCTTTATGACCGCAGAAAAGATCGGCAAGACGGATATCATGGAGAAATATGCAACGCTCTTCAACGAACTTGTCGACTGGCGGGAAGCGAACGATATAAAAGATCCGACAGGCCACTACCCCGTGACGGCCCGCTCCCTGCGCGCCAATGTCCTCCTGAAAGAAGGCAAAACGGACGAAGCCGACGCCCTCCTGAAAGAAGCGGAACGTTTCATCCGCCCGCAAATCCCGGCGAACGCCTATGAACACTTCTACGGGACACGCACCAAACTGTATCACGCCAGAGGAGAATATACAAAAGCTCTTGCCGACATCGACCTTCTGATCGAAGCACACAAGGAGTTCCCCTCCTTTTACCTGGACGACCTCCTGAGAAAAGCCGAACTGCTCTCACTTGCCGGACAACCCCAGAAAGGCGTCGCCCTCTATCACGAATATATACAGGCGAAAGACTCCGTCAACCGCGTCGAGATAGCTACACGGCTGGATGAACTGCAAACGCTCTACGAAGTGAACCGCCTCCGCCTCGAACAACACAACTCGCGCCTGTGGCTGCTCACGACTACCGGAGGATGCTTCCTCCTCCTCTGCCTGCTGACCGGTTACATACTCTACTCGCACCGCCTGCGGACCAAGAACCGGACTCTTTACCAACGCATCCGCCAGCAGGAACACCGCGACGACCTGATGGTCGAAACCATCCGCCAGCTACCCGAACAAGACCTGTCCGCCGAAATGCAGCTCTTCATGAAGCTGAACGAACTGCTCGAAAAAGAAAAGATCTACACCAACCCTTCCCTCACCCGCGAAGAGCTGGCCCGCCGCCTCGGTACCAACCATACCTATCTGATGGAAGCCGTACGCGCCTGCACCGAAAACCTCTCTATCCGCGAATACCTCAACCAGATCCGCCTCCGGTGTGCCAGCCAGTTGCTCACCTGCATACCCCGCCTGCCCGTCGACCACATCTGGCAAGACTCAGGTTTCGCCTCACGCTCGGTCTTCTATGAAGCGTTCCGTTCCAAATACGGCATGTCGCCCAGCGAATACAGAAACCTCAGCAAAGAAGAACAAAAAAGACACGCCTGATCCCCGCAAAAAACCATTTTTCCCAAAATTTGCGCCATCCGGACACACTTTTGCGCCATTCGGACAGCTTTACCTGTGCAAATGCATACATTGCATTCAAATTTTAGTGGTATTTCTATCACCCGGTAAAAGAAGTCTTTAACAAATACATTATATAGATTATGAATACGACAACAGGTACACCTTCCGCAACAACTCCTTCCGTAATACAACGGATGGCGAGAATCATTGTCACCCTTTCTCCGGGAGAAGGAATAGACCAGCAAGAAATGCAGCAAGCCGTTGTCCGGATTTTCGGCTATTCGCAAGGGTTTCTGAACAACCGGACAAACACTCTTCAAGGTTGGGATAACAAATGGATTAACGTAGGTAAAAACAACCTCGGTTTGCATACCCTGCTCATCATTCCGCAGGACATGACAGGACGCGACTTCATCCACATTGCCACCCCCCGCCGGCGTCTTTGTTTTACCCCCTCCCCCCAGCAAGCCCAATTGAAGGAAGGTCATACATACCACTACTCGATAAAAGTACAAAAGGAAAAACTCGAAGTGATGTGGGTAATCACAAAGGACGGTTTCGGCACACAGTTTTCACAGCCCGTCGTTCCACGCGAAGCCTGGTAAAACCTTATCCCGGATCATCTGTCGTACAATCAGCATGAAGCCTCTTTTCATGAAGAAATAAAATCATTTTGCCAATGATTTGCCATTAGGTTGGCAAAGTTTTGCCACCTCTATGGCAGAGTCGTGCCATCCCTATGGCAAAGTCTTGCCACCCTAATGGCAAAGCCTTGCCAATAAGATGGCAAAATTAGTTGCTCGGAGGATTAAAAAAACTCTTAGCTATAAGTTAAAACGAAATCCGAAGTGATAAGATAATTCAATGTATAAGAGGCGCCAGCTTCCGTCCGCGTCTCCTGCACCCCGAAACTTCCTTCCTCCGCATACGGAAACGGCCGCACATGCAGATGCTTTAGGAAATCGACCTCCTCCTCGCCGATCATCTTGAACAGCGTCTCTTTGGCGCACCAATGGAGCAAGAGGTGTTCCGCCTCGTGCTCGCGATCAATACCCGCTTCTTCTTCCGGATTCATAAAACGGCGGCGGATCTTCAACACCCGGTCGGAACGGTATTCGATGTCGATACCGGCGGCGGGATGATCCTGAATGAGGACGGCGGCGTATCCCTTCGTATGGGAAATACTTATGTATAAAGGAAAGTCCGGCAGGTAAGGCGCACCGTTCGGACGGTAGGCAATCCGGACCGGACAGCCGAGAAGCGTCTGGAGAAGCACACGGCTGGCAAGCCATTCCCGGCGGCGGTGCTCGGCATGGATTTCTTCCAGTTGCGACAGATACTCCTCCCCATTCTCCAAAAGGGAAAAGAGCGTGTCCGAAGACTCTTCAATCTTCCAGACTCCCCGGAGCGGGGCGGTATGTTTCAGGAGAAGCGGCATCTATTTCTTCCAGCTAAATGATTGGATCAACTCTACGATGTCCTGTTTCAGATATTGGGTGACAGGCGCCAGGGAATCTGCATTCGGGATGCAATCGTAATACAGAGCCCCGCGGAAAAAGCGGGAGACACTGTCGGTCAGCATAAACTGCAAAGGTGAAGCCGACTCGCCGTCCAGCAGGAAAAGCGAACCGTATACCTCTGCCTCCGGATTACTGTAGGCCTGTTCTTTGATCTGATCCGGATGCTTCGCCTGCCGCACGACGAGGGCACGACATTCGTTTTCCGCCCCGCCTAAGGTAGCCGGTGTCACGGGCAGATAGCTGCAATATAGCTTCACATTCAACTGCGGATAGGAAAGATTGATCCAGCCTGCCGGATTGCCGACCGGGGGAAGTTCCACCACAGCCCGTCGGGAAAGCCGGAAAGTATAAGGCAAATCCTCCACCGGGAGTTCCTGGTAGGAAGGAGCCGGCAAGTCGATACGGAAATAGCCGCGCGGCTTCGGCGTATATTCCGTACAAGAGGCACACACGGCCAACAACAAACCCCATAATATGCCGGCTGAAAGACGCATTACTCCTCTTGCTTTTCCTTTTCCTGATCGGAAATACGGTTGAACTTGACTTTCAGGATACGGCGGTTATCGATCTCCAGGATCTGGAAACGATAGTCGTTATAGTCGATGATCTCACGGCGGCGCGGGAAGTCTCCTTTTATCTCCAACAGAAGGCCGGCCAGCGTTTCCACCTCTTCGGTCAGCTTGCCGAACTCGGCGGGATCGGCTTCGATCACACGGAAGAAGTCGGTCAACAATATCTTGGCTTCAAAAATGAGACTGCCGTCGGCCAGGCGGATAAACAGCTTTTCGTCTTCATCATATTCATCGGATATCTCGCCGACAATCTCTTCCAGAATATCTTCCATCGTCACGATACCGGACGTACCGCCGAACTCGTCCACGACGATCGCCATGTGTATCTTATTGGTACGGAACTCTTCCAGCAGGTCGTCGATCTTCTTCGTCTCGGGCACGAAATAGGCCGGACGGATCAGGCTTTGCCAACGGAACGTGTCGGGCTTCTCGACATACGGCAGGAGGTCTTTGATATACAGGATACCTTTAATATTATCTTCCGAATCGGCATAGACCGGGATACGGGAATAACCGGATTGAATAACGAAGTCGATCACGGCGCGAAAGCTCGTCTTGATGTCGATATCTTCCATATCCAGACGGGGCGTCATAATCTCGTCGGCCGTCTTGCTATAGAACTTGATGATTTCCGAAAGCATCTCTTTCTCTTCCGGCATTTCGGTGGAAGTCAGTTCCAACGCTTTGGAGAGTTCGTCGACCGAAAGGTCATATTTCTTCTTCACCAACGCCTTATTAATGACGCTGGTCGATGTCACCAACACCTTCGACAGCGGACGGCAGATGCGTTCCACCACATTCAGCACGGGGGCCGAACTGCGGACAAACCGCAACGAGTTCTTCTGCGCATAAATCTTAGGCATGATCTCGCCGAACAGCAAAAGCAGGAAAGTCAGGACAATCGTTTCCAGTATAAAGCCCAGCATTGGGGCGGCGGAGAAATTGATAATCGCATTGATGCCGTAGGTACACAACATAACGACAGCCACATTCACAAAGTTATTGGCTATCAGAATAGCGGCAAGCAGGTATTCGGAACGGTCCAGCAACTGCTGGATCAAAGGATCGGAAGGCGCATTCTCCTCCCGGATGTCATTGATGTCACCCGGGGTTAACGAGAAAAATGCCACTTCGGAAGCCGACACGAAGCCGGAAACAAACAGCAGGAGGATTGCAAGGCTTAACGCTATTACAGGACCTGCTGTGAGCGCCTGTATAGTAACCTGATCGAATAAGCCCGATAAATAATAGTCTGAGTCCAAGGGGAACCGTATTAGTTAAACAATATCAGAACGGAAGATCGTCCGCACTGTTGGAATCTAAAGGTGTATCCGGTTGTCCGGATGCGGGTTGCTGATAGCCGGTTGCAGGCTGAGCCGTCTGAGGCTGGCCGCTGGGTTGGGATGTCATCCCCGTGCCGGTGTTAGTAGCGCCGTCACGATTAGCAGGAGCTGTACCGGTACTGTAAAATTCGACGCGGTCTGCATGGATTTCCGTCACGTAACGCTTCACGCCGGCCTGGTCGTCATAGTTGCGCGTGCGGATCTTACCTTCCACATACAGACCGGAACCTTTCTTCACCCATTTCTCTACAAAGGGAACCAAGTCACGGCGGACAACGACATTGTGCCATTCCGTACGTTCCGGCACAACCGTACCGTTAGCCAGGGTATAACCTCTCTCTGAAGTGGCAAGCGGAAAGTTGGCGACAGCAGCGCCACTATCGAAGTAACGTACTTCCGGATCACGTCCGACGTTACCGATTAATATAACTTTATTCAATGACATAGCTTTATTCTTTTATTAGTTTACAAAGAAACATAAATTCAGTCATTCTGACAAGTTTCACTCTAATTTCTCTAAATAAATATGTATCAGGCGGGGTACTGCATATTTATCAAGATCCCCCACCGACACAGAAAGGAAGCTCTGCAGCGCCTCGTTCTCCCGCTCTATCTCTATCCGGTAGAAAGTAGCATATAGGATCTGATGGGACAGGACATGCTTTACTCCGGACAATCCTACCGAGACATCCAGTTTTCCCGCTCCTGCGAAGAACCGGCGGAACGCATCCGTTTCCTGTAATTCCGCAAAGTCCATCGCCCTGTCGGTCTCGATAAGCGGAAACTCGTAAAGCCCCTCCCATATATCTTTCCCTTTCCGGCGGGACAGCCAGGTCTTACCGTTATAATTAATGTATAGATAATGAAAATAGCGGTCCCTCGTTTTTGTCTTATTCTGTTTCACAGGATAAGACTGCACAGTCCCCGCCCCATAAGCCATACACCGTTCTTTCAAAGGGCAAACCCCGCAATCGGGATTTTGAGGGATGCATTGCAAAGCTCCCAATTCCATAATGGCCTGGTTATGCAAACCGGCATACTCCGGGTCCATCACCACACCGGCCAGTTCTGTAAACGCTTTCTTCCCTTTTGGCGTATCGATTGGAGTATCCACGGCAAAGAGGCGTGAGAGAACCCGGAAGACATTCCCGTCGACCACCGGATAAGGCTGGTTCCAGACAAAGGAGACGATAGCGGCAGCCGTATATTCCCCAATTCCTTTCAAAGATATTACATCCTTATATTGCTGTGGGAAAACACCTCCGAACCGTTCCATGATATCTTTGGCTGCAGCATGCAGATTACGGGCACGGCTGTAATAGCCCAAACCCTGCCAATATTTCAGCACTTCATCCTCTTCCGCCGATGCCAATGAGACTAAATCCGGGAACCGCCGGGTAAAGCGGAGGAAATAATCCATCCCTTGCGCAACCCGCGTTTGCTGAAGGATAATCTCGGATATCCAGATGATATAGGGGTCGGAAGATTCCCGCCAGGGCAACTCCCGTTTATGCTTTTGATACCAACCGCGCAATAAACGACTGATTTCTAACTCGTTTTCTATCTGTGACATACTGTTCTTTTTGGTCTTCTACAGACCTGCAACTGATTGATTACTGCAAACATACACAGTTCCAATGAATTGTAAGGAAACTTTTTTCTTAAAAATTGGCTGGCAATTCTTTTTCCACTTAAATAAAAAGCTATATATTTGCATTCCAAAAAATTAATAGGTCCAAATCAATTATTTAATTAATTTATAGACATGACTAAAGCAGATATTGTAAGCGAAATTTCAAAAAGCACGGGTATCGACAAGCAGACAGTGCTGAACAGCGTAGAATCTTTCATGGATATCGTAAAGAGTTCATTGTCTCAAGGTGAAAATGTATACCTGAGAGGCTTCGGAAGTTTCGTGATTAAAAAGAGAGCCCAGAAAACAGCTCGTAATATTTCAAAGAATACTACGATCATCATCCCGGAACATAACATTCCGTCATTCAAGCCGGCTAAGACTTTTTTGAACGAAGTAAAGTAATTTAGTTATTATAGTTTAATTTAAAATTTTAAAACAATGCCTAGCGGAAAGAAAAGAAAAAGACATAAGATGTCTACGCACAAGCGCAAAAAGAGACTAAAGAAGAATAGACACAAAAAGAAATAAGTCTATTTGAGTAACTCTGAAGAACAAACTTAATAAGAGACCTTTTTAAGTTTGTTCTTTGCGTATTTAATAAGGTCTCGTATTTAACACCTCTTTTTATAGTGATTAGTGAATTAGTAGTTGATGTACAACCCAAAGAGGTATCTATAGCCGTACTGGAGGATAAGAACCTTGTTGAGCTTCAAAAGGAAGCCCGCAATGTCTCTTTCGCCGTCGGCGATATATATCTGGGCAAGGTAAAGAAACTGATGCCGGGTTTGAACGCTGCTTTCATTGATGTAGGTTATAAAAAGGATGCATTTCTTCACTATCTGGACTTAGGTCCAAATTTCAACACCCAGCAGAAATTCCTCAAGCAGGCACTGGGAGAACAGAAGGGAGAAAAAAAACTCCCTGCCATCTCCAAACTGCAGTTACTTCCCGAAATTGAAAAAGACGGAAGCATCAGCAACGTGCTTAAAGTCGGACAGGAAGTGCTGGTGCAGATCGCCAAAGAGCCGATTTCCACAAAAGGTCCCAGACTGACTTCCGAGCTTTCGTTTGCAGGAAGATACATCGTGCTGATACCGTTTGCCGACAAAGTATCGGTTTCCACAAAAATCAAATCGAGCGAAGAACGTGCCCGTCTACGCCAACTTATTCAAAGTATCAAGCCGAAGAATTTCAGCGTAATCGTACGTACCTCTTCGGAAGGAAAGCGCGTTGCCGAACTCGATCATGAATTGAAGACATTGCTGAAACGCTGGGAAGAAAATATCCCTAAGATCACCAAAGTAAAAGCTCCTGCGCTCATTTACGAAGAGACAGCACGGGCAGTGGCTTTGTTACGTGACATTTTCAACCCCTCTTTTCAGAACATCTATGTGAACGATGCGGACATCTATCATAACATCCGTGATTATGTCAGCCTGATTGCACCCGGACGGGAAGATATCGTACAACGGTATACCGGCGAGCTCCCTATCTTTGATAATTTTGCAATCACAAAACAAATCAAGTCCTTGTTCGGACGCACCGTCACATACAAAAGTGGAGCCTATCTTATCATCGAACACACGGAAGCCATGCACGTTATCGACGTAAACAGCGGAAACCGTTCGAAAGGCAGCGATGCCCAGGAAAAAACGGCGATTGACGTAAACACAGCAGCGGCAGACGAGATTGCCCGTCAATTACGCCTGCGCGACATGGGTGGCATTATAGTAGTCGACTTTATCGATATGGCTGAAGCTGCCAACCGGCAGAAATTGTTTGAACACATGACCAAGGCGATGGTTAACGACCGTGCAAAACACAATATTTTGCCGTTGAGTAAATTCGGTCTGATGCAAATTACCCGCCAACGTGTTCGTCCGGCAATGGATGTCGATACATCCGAAGCTTGTCCGACCTGTTTCGGCACGGGTACCATCAAACCCTCTATCCTGTTTACCGACAGCCTGGAAGGAAAGATCGACTGTTTAGTGAACAAACACAATGTGAAGAAATTCGCCCTGCACGTACATCCTTATGTTGCAGCATTTATTAAAAGCGGAAGATTTCCGCTCAGTTGGAAATGGAAACTGAAATACTCGATGGGTATTAAAGTGATCCCTAATCAAAGTCTGGGCTTTCTGGAGTACAAATTTATCGACTCCGATAAGAATGAACTGGACATGATGGAAGAAAAAGAAATCAAGTAAATAAAAAATCCCCGAAGTAAAAGACTCCGGGGATTTTTTATTTACTTGATTTCCTTGTTATTTCGTTTTTGTTTTTGCCATATCCAAAGCAGAAGTCGTTGTGTAATATTTAGCCAGCATATTAGGAACTTCCCAATCCGGTAATTTGCCATCCTTCAGATATTGCAGGAAGTGCTCCGTCACCTGACCGAAATGGGCTTCATGGCCTACACGGTATTTAGACGGGATCGTGATCTGCCATACGTTGTCGCCAATCTTATTTAAAGCCACACCCGGATATTCGGCAGAGACCTTTTCCATTGAAGCGGCAAGATCCTTTTCATAAGCAGCCAGATCGACACCTTCGACAGCCTCAACAAACAGTTCCGGCTGATAGTTTTGTTCTTTACCCTGACGGATCACCAAGTCGGCCTTACTGCCTTTCATCACTGAGAAGTGAGTATCGCCACCACCTTTCGGGAACGTATAGTTCCAGATAACAGATACTTTAGCTGTCACACCTTTGATCTTATACAGGATATCACCATTGCAATACACTTTCAACGTATCATTTTCAACATCCTTTTTCAGAAAATCAGGATAAGCGTCCGTTCCTGTCACTTGCTTAAACTCTTCCGGACTGATAGAGGTTGTCCAACGGTTGGCATCCAACAGTTCGATATCGTTCTTATAATCTATAACCTGCTCCGGAAATGCTTCCCACTGGACAAGGTCAACCAGGTGAGTCGTTACGTCGACAATACCTTCGCCTTGCTGCGCCACGTCGAAATACCAAACCGGACGTGTCAGCGGCTTATTATCTACAAGTTTAAACAGATGATGCACACTCTCCTTTACGATAGCCGGCTCTTCGGGAGAACCTTTCAACTGTTCGCCATAGATTGCCGGAATGGTAGAAAGTTCACGCTGCAACATGGTCGTAATCTCGTTTCTTTCAGTCATGATGTCATACAACATGATATTTTTCTGTTTCGCTATATCGAAACACTCTTCCAGCAATTTAAAATTCCGGCTATTAATAGCCATCGGCTTATCAGAAAGCACATTGATGCCGGCTTCAAGTGTCTTTTTAATGTATTCAGTCTTCTTTCCGTTATTTCCGGCCTGGATCATGACATTACCTTTTTTTTCCGCCAGCATCTTTTCCAGATAATCCGGACCGGTATACACGATCTCATTCCACTGTGTCGGATTCTCCGCACGCGTATTAAAACCTTCGATACGTTTCAGGTGTTCATTCACATCAAAACCGGTGGGTGCGTACACATAAACATCTTTAGAAACTTGCGGATAAGACATTTTTTGCACTAATGCTGCATGGAAATGTCCCGGATCAAGCGTAATCAACTTAACCTCACCCGGTACGCCGGTAAAGCCTTCAGCCGTTTTTTCCTGTTTTGTATTACAAGAAGCTCCAACCAACAGAGCTGCCATAGAAAAAAGAAGATAGTTTTTCATACTATTATTATTAAATTATTGTAAGCTTTTTATATCGGAATGTATATACCGAGGCAAAGATAATAAAACATTTCTATTTTTTCGCGTTTATGACAATTGCCTGATTACAATAGGCTCAGGGCTGGAAAATAGTATCTGTACCCTATCCGGAGACTGACGTATTGTCACACTTTCTGTCAGCTAAACTTTTCCAAGGGCATCCTTGTTACTTTGGCATACGATTTGTAAGATAATTAGTGCAGCTCGAAAGAGAAAGGCAAATACATAGAAAATAATAACAATTAAAATAGAAGAAAATTATGGGAAAAATTATCGGAATCGACTTAGGAACAACCAACTCATGTGTTGCCGTACTGGAAGGTAACGAACCGGTTGTTATTGCAAACAGCGAAGGCAAAAGAACAACACCTTCAATTGTTGCATTTGTAGAAGGTGGCGAACGTAAGGTAGGTGACCCGGCAAAACGTCAGGCTATCACCAACCCTGAAAAAACAATATTCTCTATCAAGCGTTTCATGGGTGAAACGTACGATCAGGTTACAAAAGAAATTAATCGCGTACCTTACAAAGTTGTACGTGGCGACAACAACACTCCGCGTGTCGACATCGAAGGACGTCTGTATACACCGCAGGAAATTTCAGCTATGATCCTGCAGAAAATGAAAAAGACGGCTGAAGATTATCTGGGACAGGAAGTGACAGAAGCTGTTATCACCGTTCCGGCATACTTTAGCGATGCACAGCGTCAGGCAACTAAGGAAGCCGGTGAAATTGCAGGTCTGAATGTCCGTCGTATTGTAAACGAACCGACAGCCGCCTCTCTGGCTTACGGTCTGGACAAAACGAACAAGGATATGAAAATCGCCGTATTCGACCTCGGTGGCGGTACATTCGATATCTCTATTCTGGAATTAGGCGACGGTGTGTTCGAAGTTAAATCGACTAACGGTGATACTCACTTGGGTGGTGATGATTTCGACCATGTAATCATCGACTGGCTGGCTGAAGAGTTCCTGCGTGAAGAAGGTGTCGACCTGCGTAAGGACCCGATGGCTTTGCAACGTCTGAAAGAAGCAGCCGAAAAAGCCAAGATCGAATTGTCAAGTACAACAAGCACAGAAATCAACCTGCCGTATATTATGCCGGTTAACGGTATTCCAAAGCACTTGGTTAAGACACTGACCCGTGCTAAATTCGAACAGTTGGCAGACAGCCTGATCCAAGCTTGTATCGAACCGTGCCGTCAATCTTTGAAAGATGCTGGGTTAAATACTTCCGACATCGACGAAGTAATCCTGGTAGGTGGATCTACACGTATCCCGGCCGTACAGGCAATCGTTGAGAAGTTCTTCGGCAAAGCTCCGTCCAAAGGCGTTAATCCGGACGAAGTGGTTGCTGTAGGTGCTGCTATTCAGGGTGGTGTATTGACAGGTGAAGTAAAAGACGTCCTGCTGTTGGATGTAACTCCATTGTCTTTGGGTATTGAAACAATGGGTGGCGTTATGACCAAATTGATCGAAGCCAATACGACTATTCCGACTAAGAAGTCTGAAACATTTACGACAGCCGTAGACAACCAACCTTCTGTTGAGATCCACGTATTGCAAGGTGAACGTTCATTGGCTAAAGACAACAAATCGATCGGTCGTTTCCACCTCGACGGAATACCTGCCGCACAGCGTGGCGTGCCTCAGATCGAAGTTACTTTCGATATCGATGCCAACGGTATCCTGAACGTATCCGCCAAAGATAAAGGTACAGGTAAAGTCCAGAGCATCCGCATCGAAGCATCCAGCGGATTGAGCGACGACGAAGTAAAACGTATGAAAGAGGAAGCTCAGGCTAACGCTGAAGCCGACAAGAAAGAAAAAGAACGTATCGACAAGCTGAACCAGGCCGACAGTATGATCTTCCAGACTGAAAAACAGTTGAAAGATCTGGGCGACAAGCTCCCGGCTGACAAAAAAGCTCCGATCGAAGCTGCTTTGAACAAACTGAAAGAAGCTCATAAGGCTCAGGATATCGCCGGTATCGACGCTGCAACAGCAGAGTTGAACAGCGTATTCCAGGCTGCAAGCCAAGAAATGTACAACGCCCAAAATGCACAAGGTGGTGCACAACCGGGTCCTGACTTCGGTCAGCAGGCTGGCGGTAACGCAGGAAATGGCAAACAAGACGGTGGCGTAACCGATGTAGACTTCGAGGAAGTGAAGTAATTTGCGATTACGAACAATAATCAAATAGAGGAAAACCGCAGTAAACAATTGATTTACTGCGGTTTTTTATTTTGTATACCAATGATATTATAGAATAAACCCAACAGACCACATGAACATATATATTAGGCAAGGTTCATAAAAAAGATATATAAACTTTGATTTTCAAACAATAATCGTCTATCTTTGCAAAAAAACGGCACATGAACCTTAAACGTCTATTAAGAAGGGTAAAGTTTTAAACTCATGAAAGAAAATCAGACACTACATATTTATTTTCTGATTTGTATTCTACTAATCTTGACAGGCACATCCTGCAACGATTCCGGAGTAAAGAGGAGAATATTAGTTATTCATTCATATGAAGCGGAATATGCCGGCTACAAACACAACGGAGAGAAGATACGACAACAATTCCACCGACAAAAAATCCACGCCGATATCCGGACTTTCTATCTGGACTGCGACAGTTATCGGGAAAAAGATGAGCTCAACCGGATGTATAACTTTCTGGACACCACTGCCAACTGGAAACCGGAGATTATTCTGGTGTATGACGACCAGGCCACTTATTCCCTGATGGCTTGCGAGCATCCTTTGGTAAAGCAGACACCGGTCGTATTTGCAGGAGTCAACTATCCGAACTGGAAACTGCTCAAACAATATCCTAACGTTACCGGATTCTGGGACAAGCCGGAATTTATGAAAACCGTCGAACTAATAGAAACGCTGTTCGGTCACATGCGAATCCATTTTTGGTTGGACAACACCTATTTGGGTCGGCAAACCATGGAGCAATTTATCAGTGAGATAGGCCCGTTACGCATGAAAGAATATGCCCCTTCTCTCAACGTCATAAATGAAAACGGGGTTTTTCACGTGCAAAGAGATACCATTCAACATAATAACCAACTATTCACAAACAGCAGCATACTGCCGGCAAAGCCAGCACATACAATTTTCAATTTTATCAATTCAAGGGAAACCAGTTCCAATAATTTATTGTGGGTCTTATCCGGCTTGCACCGGCATTCGGTCTTCGTACAGAGCAAGCGTGATTTCACATCCAAACGCCTCGGCCTGTTTGCCAGCAGCCCTACCTTTACCGTTATAAACGAAGGATTCGGAGTCGGAGAAGGATTGACAGGCGGATACCTGACCTCTACGGAAGATGAAATAAAGATATCTGTAGATAGGGCTATCGAGCTGTTAAGAGGAAAAGCCATATCCGACACTCCCATCACCCAATCTCCCAAACAATTCGTACTGGACTGGATAGAAATGCAACGGTGGCATATCAGTAGAAAAAACCTTCCTGCTCCCTACCAGATTATCAATATGCCGCTGACAGAACGATATAAAACACTGTTCATAACGCTCGGCATCCTTCTGTTACTCATTGTCACAACGGTAATCCTGTCCCTTTTACGTCTCTACCGGAAAGAAAACAGGACCAAGAAGGAAACACAGAAAAGCCTGAGGAAAAGCGAACGGTTCCTGTCTCTCGCCTTGAGCGGAGGAAAAGTTTTTGCCTATCAGCTCAAGGACTACACTTTCTATTTTGACAACGAGTTTTATACGAATGCCGGACTTGATCAAAAACCGATTCTAATAAACGAATACCTGGACCATTTGCACCCCGGTGATATCCAAGTATTTAAAAAGGATATACAGAGAGCTTATTCCGGAGAAATCATAGAAAACATATCCCAGATACGTTGTGATTTCGACGGAAAGGGATACCAATGGTGGGAGTTCCGCTATACATATAATAAAGAAGACGATGCCTTCAACGGCCTCTGCCTGAATATTCAACAAAAAAAGAAGGCGGAACAGGAGCTCATAGAGGCCCGCCAAAAAGCGGAAGAATCCGATAAGATGAAGTCCACATTCCTGGCCAATATGAGCCACGAGATACGTACTCCCCTGAACGCCATCGTCGGATTTTCCAATCTCATAGCCTGCAACGATATGGAACTGGACACAGAGGAAAAAGAAGAATTTGTCAGATTGATTAACACCAATTGTGACCTGCTTTTGAAACTGATCAGTGATATACTTGACTTGTCACGCATCGAATCCGGGCGCATGGAATTTACCTTCACCCGGCAAAATCTGACAACCTTGATAAACGATATTTACCATACACACCAGCTATTACTTCCTCCCGAGGTAAAACTGATACAGGAGACGCCCGAAACCCCTATATTTATAGAGACAGACCGGCACCGCCTGACACAGGTCATCACCAACTTCATCAATAATGCAGTCAAGTTCACCCAAAAAGGCTATATCAAACTGAGTTATAAATATAACGAAGAAGATTCGTCCGTACATATTACCATAGAAGATACGGGTATCGGCATTCCAAAAGAAAAACAGAAAGCCATATTCGAGCGCTTCAACAAGCTGGATGAATTCGCCCAGGGAACAGGGTTGGGATTATCTATTTGCCAGGTGATTGTCAAACGCTTAGAAGGACATATCACGTTGCAATCAGAAGAAAGAAAAGGCAGCCGGTTTACCGTCTGCCTCCCCTTGATCAACCATCAACATTAAATTATTGTATAGAAAATACATCCGCATCTCTCCATGCCGGAAACTTGGCACGCAAATCATCCAGTTCGGCACAGGTAAGCGTACAAGTCCGTGTTACCTCTTCGCGTTTGCCGGCATCAGCCATTTTCTTTCCTTTCGGAGAGAACACCATGGAGTCGCCGCGATAGACGAAACCTTTCCCGTCAATACCTACCCGGTTTACACCACAGACATAAGCCATATTCTCCATCGCACGTGCCTGAAGAAGCGTTTTCCAAACTTTTTTGCGGGCTTCGGGCCAGTTGGCTACATAAATAAGCAGGTCATATTCATTGTTCACATTCCTGCTCCACACCGGAAAACGCAGGTCATAGCAAACTTGCAAACAGATATTCCAATCCTTATACCGTACGATTGTCCGTGTGCCTCCGGCAGTGAAATGCTGATCTTCACCTGCCATCCGGAACAAATGACGTTTATCATACAAATAAGTCTCACCTTCAGGAGTGATGAAAAAGGCACGGTTAAAATACTTACCATCCTCTTTTGCTATAAAACTACCGGCCACAGCCAGTTTATACTTCTTCGCCCACCCTTTAATAGTGGGGATAGTCGGCCCGTCCATCGTGTCGGCCAGTTTTTCAACATCCATAGAGAAACCGGTTGTGAATGTCTCCGGCAAAATAGCGATGTCGGTCTTTCCACTGACACGCCGGAGCAATTCTCCATAATAACCCAGGTTTTCATCTCTGTCCTCCCAGATAATATGGGATTGGACCATACTGATTCGCAAATTGTCTGCCATAATATTAAATTTGAACAAAGTTTTCAGGATGACAAGCCGTCACCCCTCTGTAGTTCTTACGGATTTCATAGAGATCTTTCTCTACGTCACCCGTCGGATAGAATACTCCTTTAAAACCGGCCTCTTTCTTCTTATAGTCCAAATAGGCCATCAGGATAGGAACATTGGCTTTCTGCGCGATATAATAGAACCCTTTTTTCCACTCTTCCGCCCGCTTACGGGTTCCTTCCGGAGTAATGGCCAGTTGAAATTCTTCCCTGCTGTTGAATATCTCAACCATCTGGTCCGTCACCGACGTCCGTTTATGACGGTCGACAGGCACACCACCCAGCCAGTTAAACAACAAATTGAACGGGAAAAAGAACCATTCTTTTTTAATCAGGAAACGAGCATTACGCCCGATCGAGGTGTAAAACAGTTTTCCGACTAAAAAATCCCAGTTACTGGTATGCGGCGCTACACATATCACGCATTTAGGCACATCTTCGACCACAGGTCCGAGTTTCCAACCCGCCAGGCGAAGAAGCGCCTTACTAATCGCTTTCTTCATTATTTGCGTTAATTTGCTCTTATTTGCTCAGCTCACCTATTTCTGTAGCGATAGCGTTTACTTCTGCTTGCAGATCAGCGAGCAATTTATTATAATACTCTTTCACACGCGCTTTGTTATCCTTTCCATCCGGACGGTTGGCACGACGAATATATTCATCCTGCATATCGAGTATTCTCGACATCACTGCGTCTGCCTTATCCGAATCCACGCCTGGGATATACAATTTACAAACCAATGCTTCTGAAAACAAATCGCCAGCCACATAGCTGATGTCTTTCTTTAAAATTCTTCTTTTAGCCATAGTCGTTTATATTAAAATACCCACAAATCTACATATTTCATTTATTAAACAAGCTCTATAGTTGAAAAAAAGACAAAAATTCGTATCTTTGCCCCCTCAAAATATCTGATTATAAACAAAATCGTTTATGGATAATATAACAACAACGCCAGAATATCTTTTTGAAAGTAGTTGGGAAGTGTGTAACAAAGTCGGAGGTATTTATACCGTCCTTTCAACGAAAGCACATACATTACAACAATCTTTTAAAGATAAATTAATCTTTATTGGACCAGATGTGTGGGCTAACACAAACGCCCCCGACTTTATTGAAGATGATATTCTGTTCGCTGAGTGGAGGGCTTATGCAAAGACCACGGACAATCTGAAAGTGAAAGTAGGCCGATGGAATGTTCCGGGAACACCACCCGTAATATTAGTCGATTTTAAGCCATTCTTTAAGGAAAGGGATGCCTTCTTTTACTCTATGTGGGAAAATTTCCGCGTAGACTCTATCCACGCATACGGCGATTACGACGAGTCTTGTATCTTTGCCTATTCCGTAGGTAAAGTAATTGAAAGTTTCTATCATTTCTATAAATTGGAAGATAAAAAGGTCGCAGCCCTGTTCAACGAATGGATGTTGGGAATGGGTGCCCTTTACATCCAGAAACAGATTCCGGCAATAGCAACGCTTTTTACGACGCATGCCACCTCTATCGGACGCTCCATTGCAGGTAACAACAAAGCATTATATGCTTATATGGACGGCTACAATGGCGACCAGATGGCGAAAGAGCTGAATATGGAAGCGAAACACTCACTGGAAAAACAGGCCGCCCATTATGTGGATTGTTTTACGACAGTGAGCGACATCACGGCCCGGGAATGCAGGCAGTTGCTGGATAAAGCGCCAGACATTGTCACTCCGAACGGCTTCGAACCGGACTTCGTGCCGGAAAGAAAAGAATATGAAAAGAAGCGTGCCGAAGCGCGCCACGACCTGCTGAATGTAGCGGAGAAATTATTGGGATGTTCCATTTCACCGGACGCATTCCTTGTCTCTACCAGCGGCCGCTACGAATACCGCAATAAAGGTATCGACGTCTTTATCGAAGCGATGAACCGGGTACGTACATCCGGCAGATTGCAACGCGAAGTAGTAGCCTTCATCATGGTTCCCGCTTGGGTACGCGATGCACGCGCAGACCTGAAAGAAGTCATCGACAAAAATATCCGTACCACATCCCCCATGCAGATGCCGTTCGTCACTCACTGGCTGAACCTGATGGAACAGGACAAGGTACTGAACTATATCTCACATTCCGGATTTACAAATTCGGCTACCGACAAGCTGAAAATCATTTTCGTACCCTGTTACCTGGACGGACGCGACGGTATTCTCAACAAGCCGTACTACGACCTGCTGATCGGTATGGATGCAACAGTCTATCCCTCTTATTATGAACCTTGGGGATACACTCCGCTGGAAAGCATCGCTTTCGGCATCCCGACCATAACAACCGATCTGGCCGGGTTCGGACTCTGGGCTAAGAAGCACGTGACAGGCAACGACATCAGCGAAGGTGTCACAGTTGTGAACCGTGACGACTTTAATTATTTCGAAGTAGCAGACTCTATCACATCCTCTATCCTTACCCTCGTTGGTAAGAATAAAAAGGAAACGGCCGAGATACGGAAACGCAGTTTCGACCTGGCGACAAAAGCGGAATGGAGCAAATTCATCTTCTATTACGAAGAAGCTTTCAGGATCGCTTTGGAGAATGCGAGCAAAAGAAATAACTAAAATAGTCTCATAATTAACCAGATAATCCCTATCTTTGCTGCGTTTTAAACAAAGATAGAGATTATACGATATTAAAATTGAAATTAAAACATTTTAAACTTCACAATAATGAAAATCAAAGCGAATAACGCAAACAGTCCGATTTGGAAAGATGTTTATTCTCATTCTATGCTCCCCGAGCCATTACAACCATTATACGAAATGGCCACAAACCTATGGTGGGTGTGGAATCATGAAGGAGCTAAATTATTCGGTAAGATCGACCCGGAGCTGTGGGCTTCGACAGAAGGTAACCCCGTACTTTTACTTCAAAGCTTATCCTATAAACGTATTGAGGAAATTCTGGCAGATAACGTCCTGATGGCCGAAATCAAAGCTACGTACTCAATATTCAAGGATTATGTAAATGTTAAACCGGACAAGACAAAGCCGTCTGTTGCCTATTTCAGCATGGAATATGGTTTGACAAACGTTCTGAAGATTTACTCCGGTGGTCTGGGCGTATTGGCAGGTGACTACCTGAAAGAAGCAAGCGACAGCAACATCGACCTAACTGCCGTTGGTTTCCTGTACCGTTACGGCTACTTCACCCAGTCCTTGTCTATGGACGGGCAACAGATTGCCAACTATGAACCGCAGAATTTCAACGCATTGCCTCTTACGCAGGTGATGCAGGCTAACGGCGAACCGATGGTACTGGAAGTTCCTTATCCCGGCCGTACCGTTTATGCCCACATCTGGAAAGTAAGCGTAGGACGCGTTCCTTTATATTTGATGGATACGGACATTCCTCAGAATAGCGAATGGGACCGTTCTATCACTCACCAGCTCTATGGAGGCGACTGGGAAAACCGTATGAAGCAGGAATATCTGCTGGGTATCGGTGGTATCCTGATGCTGAACAAGCTGGGTATCAAAAAACAGATCTACCACTGCAACGAAGGACATGCAGCCCTGATCAACGCACAGCGCCTGGTAGACTTCATCCAGAACGACGGTCTGACATTCAACCAGGCTCTGGAAGTTGTCCGAGCTTCCGCCCTGTACACGGTTCACACTCCTGTTCCTGCCGGTCACGACTACTTCGACGAAGGTCTGTTCGGTCGTTATATGGGTGAATTCCCAGGCAAGTTAGGTATCAGCTGGCAGGAATTTATCGATATGGGACGTGAAAACCCAGGTTCGAACGAAAAGTTCTCCATGAGCGTATTCGCATTGAATACATGTCAGGAAGCAAACGGCGTAAGCTGGTTGCACGGAAAAGTATCACAACACATGTTCGCTCCGGTATGGAAAGGCTACTTCCCCGACGAACTGCATGTAGGATATGTAACAAACGGCGTACACATGCCGACATGGGCTTCTACGGAATGGAAACGTTTCTTCGCGGAACATTTCGATAAGAAATTCTTCAAAGACCAGTCCAACAAGAAATACTGGGAAGCAATCCAGAACGTACCGGACGATGAAATCTGGGAAATCCGCAAGAAGCTGAAGAACAAACTGTTCGAATACATAAAGAATCAATACAAGAGCAACTGGCTGAAAAACCAGGGCGACCCGGCTAAGGTTGTGTCCATCCTGGACAAAATCAATCCGAACGCTTTGATTATCGGATTCGGACGCCGTTTCGCGACTTACAAACGTGCTCACCTGTTGTTCACAGACCTGGACCGTTTGGCTAAAATCGTAAACAACGAAAAATACCCGATCCAGTTCGTATTCACCGGTAAGGCTCACCCTGCCGACGGTGGTGGCCAGGGCTTGATCAAACACATTGTCGAGATCTCACGCCGTCCGGAATTCTTAGGAAAGATCATCTTCCTGGAAAACTACGATATGCGTCTGGCCCGTCACCTGATTGCAGGTGTTGATGTTTGGTTGAACACTCCGACACGTCCTTTGGAAGCATCCGGTACATCTGGAGAAAAAGCAGAAATGAACGGTGTCCTGAACTTCTCCGTACTGGACGGATGGTGGTATGAAGGTTATAAAGAAGGTGCAGGTTGGGCTTTGACCGACAAGCGCACTTACGAAAACCAGCAGTACCAGGATCAGTTGGATGCTGCTACAATCTACCATACATTAGAAACACAAATCATCCCGGCTTACTATGCAAAGAACAGTAAGGGATATTCTCCTGAATGGATCCAGTACATCAAGAACTCCATGTCTGAAATCGCTCCCGACTATACAATGAAACGTATGTTGGACGATTACATCAGCCGCTTCTATGACAAACTGGCAACCCGCTCTGCCCACCTGCGCGAAAACGACTTTGCAGAAGCAAAATCTCTCGCTGCATGGAAAGAAGAAGTGGTTGAACATTGGGACAGCTTCCAGGTAGAATCATTCACTTGCACACAAGATTTGGCTATCGATGCTCCCGTAGTAGGAAAAGAATACACATTCAACCTGGTCATCGACCGTCACGAACTGCAAGGTATGCTGGGCGTAGATATGGTTGTCACTAAAGAAAACTCAGACAATCATCAGTTGGAACTGGCTCACGTCGAACATTTCAAACTGAAAAAAGAAGAAGGCTCCAAACTGTTCTTCGAACTGAAAACAACTCCGAGTGAAGCAGGCCTCCACAAGATCGGTTTCCGCGTTTACCCCGTAAACAAAGAATTGCCTCACCGCATGGACTTCGCTTACGTTCGCTGGATTCAGTTATAATCGAAACGATTCTGTTCAAAATAAAAAAGGTTGTTCTCCGAAGGGGGGACAACCTTTTGTTGTTTATTTATTTCATCCTGAAAAAAGGTTCAACCTTTCATTTCTGAATTTTCAATTACCCAGTCCCGTCCGATAAATATAGCCTTAAGGCTAAAAAATATACCCTATAACCTATTGCTGAACAGGTTATAGGGTATTCGTCAAAAGGCTATATGCTTTTTCGAAAAAGGTCGGCACCTTTTTCGAAAAGGATGCCGACTGTTTTCCAAAGCGATGCCGACGTTAAAAAGCGTAAGACACGCCAATAGAAGGCATCAATGCATAGATATTATAATGTCCTCCGAATGTACGGTCGTTACCGGTGATCAGACTCTTGTCGCTGTAAGAGCCGTCACGTCCGAAACCTGTGACATAAGAGAATGCGAAGTCTACAGACAGCGGATCTATAGGGCGGAAACTCAAACCGGTCGTGATGCCGAATTTGTTCATACTCGGAGTTTCCGGATTCAGAAAATTATCTTTTACCGGTGATTCATCGAAGTAAGCACCCAGACGGACATCGAAACGGCGAGTGGCTGCAAACTGAGCACCTACACGGTAGATACGCGAGTTCTTATATTCCTTTTTAGCTACCATATCGTACTGGCTCAAAGAAGACGGAGAGAAATTGATCTCCAATGTCTTGTAAGCGCCCCATCCGACGAACTGAACTTCACCGGAAAGAATCCAGCGGTTTGTCGGCTTATAGGTAACACCCACATTCCAGTTGGAAGGCAACGGCAACTCGGCGGAGAAAGTACCCTGATCCAAAGCCGGGATTTGCAGATTGACAGGGATATCGATACCCTGGCTCTGTGCTACCTGGATAAGCGTTTCAACCTGTTTAAAGATATTTTCTTTCAAATCCGTTTCATTGGCGTAACTCAATGAGATATCACCCTCTTTTACGCGGGCTTTTACTTTTGATCGGTAAGATACACCGACCGTCACCTTGTCATTAATATCGAACATGGCACCCACATTGAAGCCCAAACGTACACCTGCATCCCCTTTCAGGTTAACAGAAGCGGCAGAGGCATCATCATATTTGGCCATATCAGCCATCAGCTTATCGATCATCGGCTTGGCGATTGCGCCTAATTCCGGATGTTGCTGCAATAGCGGTCCGAACTGCCCCATCATGCCTGTAGCCAGTTTTCCCATTTCACCCGGACCAATCAAGGCACGGCTCAGTTCGATGTTACCAAATTCCATCATCAAACCGGCACCGATGCTCAAACGATCCAGGATCTTCCAGGATACTGTCGGCTGGACATTGAAGGCTTTCAAAGAAATATCCTGTACAAGATGTGCACCTTTCCAGTCTTTTCCCCAGTCCATTGTGCTACCGTAAGGAGTAGTCACACTGATACCGGCAGCCAGATTATCATAGATTTTAAAACCTGCATATACAAAAAGCGGAGTACTGGGCGTATTATCCGGACGCTGCACATAGTCTCCATCCGTAAATTTACCTTTTGAGAAAACGCCGGAAACACCAGCCGAAAGATGTATTCTATTTTCCATAAACGCCAATCCGGCAGGATTGAAGTGCATGCTTTCCGCACCCAGCTTCATGGCTACACCTACATGTCCCATACCAGCCTGCTTCGTACTTTGTGCATTTACCTGATAGCCTTCTGCGGCCACATACGTCATTGGGAGCATGGAAAGACATGCTAACGCGATAACTTTCTTCATAAAAACTTTATTTGTTAATACTTTATTTATTATGCCTTCCCGGGCATAAACGGCGGCAAAGATAAAGACTTTTTTCTAATACTGCACACTTTTAGCAAGAATGTGCAGCACAATATCAAAATAGTTGTGCAACCGATAGGCAGTTTTTGCCCCCTAATTTTCAATTTTCCATTCTCAATTTTCAATTAATAAAGTATCTTTGCAGCGAAAAGGAACGTTTCCTTTTCCGTGTGCTTGCTAAACCACGTACTAAAAACAAGAAAGATATGAAACATCAAGAAGCCGCTTTGGTCTGCTTCTCCGGTGGACAAGACTCCACGACCTGCCTGTTTTGGGCAAAGAAGCATTTTTCCCGCGTAGAAGCCGTTTGTTTTACTTACGGACAAAAACATTCCCTCGAAATCGAGGTTGCACGAAAGATCGCAGCCGACGCCCATGTTCCTTTCCAAGTATTGGATGTATCGCTGATCAGCCAGTTAGACGCAAACTGCTCGCTGACCCATACCGACATCGCAATGGATCAGGAAAAGCCGGCGGACAGTTATCCGAATACGTTCGTACCGGGGCGTAACATGGTATTCCTCACCTTCGCCGCCATCCTGGCGCGCAGCAAAGGGATCTTCAACCTGGTGACCGGCGTTTCGGAAGCCGACTACAGCGGATATCCCGATTGCCGCGATACGTTCGTGCGTTCCCTCAACGTCACGCTGAACCTGGCGATGGATGAACAGTTCGTGATCCACACCCCGTTGATGAACCGCGATAAAAGCGAAGTATGGGAACTATCCGATCAACTGGGCATATTCGATCTCGTACAGACACAAACCCTTACTTGCTACAATGGCGTTATAGCCGAAGGTTGCGGCCATTGCCCTGCCTGCAAGCTGCGCAACGAAGGATTAAAAAAATATATGGAGAGAAAAGGCAAATAATATGGATACAAGAAAAGAAGAAAACGAACTGCATCTGTTAGGCGGTTCTACGGTATACAAACAAGATTATGCGCCGGAAGTGCTGGAAGCCTTTACCAATAAACATCAAGGGAATGACTATTGGGTGCGTTTCAACTGTCCGGAGTTTACCAGCCTCTGCCCCATTACGGGACAACCGGACTTTGCTACAATCTATATCGATTATATCCCCGACGTGAAGATGGTGGAAAGCAAAAGCCTGAAACTATATCTGTTCAGCTTCCGCAGTCACGGAGCCTTTCACGAAGATTGTGTCAATATCATCATGAAAGACCTGATTCGCCTGATGGACCCCAAATATATCGAGGTCACCGGAATCTTCACACCACGTGGCGGTATCAGTATCTATCCATACTGCAACTATGGCCGCCCCGGTACAAAATATGAACAGTTAGCCGAACAAAGGCTGTTCACCCACAAGCCATAAAGAACATTTTTTCAGGCATTCCATAAAAAAACGGCAATATAGGAACGACTGTATTGCCGTTTTTTATACATTTGCAATCAATAAATTCTAAACCATATAAAAATATTTAGACCATGAACAAAAGCATTACAATGAAGACAGCTCTGGCTGCTTTGGCTTGTACAGCCTGCATCAGTGCAAGTGCACAAAAACAGTATCCCGAACAGGAAAAGATGAGACCCGGTATGTCTGAATACTGGACACCGCAACCTAAGATTGTCACCCCGGGCGACATAAAGACAAACAGCGCTCCTTCAGACGCTATCGTTCTGTTTGACGGTAAAAATCTTTCTGCTTGGCAAACTCCGGATGGCGGTCCCGCTGAATGGCCTGTAAAGAACGGCGTATTCACAGTCGACAAGAAAAAAGGAGACATCCTGACTAAGCAGAAATTCGAGAACTTCCAGCTGCACATCGAATGGTGCGTACCGGAAAACATAAGCGGTGAAAGCCAGGGACGTGGAAACAGCGGTATCTTCCTGCAGGATATGTATGAAATCCAGGTATTGGATTGCTATAACAACGAAACTTATGTAAACGGTCAGACCGGAAGTATCTACAAACAGACTCCTCCTCTGGTAAACGCTATGCGTAAACCGGGCGAATGGAATGTGTATGACATTATTTATTCCGCACCTATCTTTAAGGAAGACGGTACTTATCGCGTTCCGCCGCGTGTAACAGTTATCCAGAACGGTATCGTGTTGCAGAACAATACGACTATCCTGGGTACTACGGAATACATCGGTTTCCCGAAAGTTGTTAAACATGGTGCAGGTCCGATCCGTTTGCAGTCACACGGAGATCCAAGCGAACCGATCAGCTTCCGCAATGTTTGGATTCGGGAAATGTAAGAACAATGGACAATTGAAAATGGACAATTGACAATTAGCTTTACACTCTTATATTTGTCAATTGTCCATTTTCAATTGTCCATTACTTAATCAAGCGTCAGATTAAACTCATCCTTCAACTTAGCCAGAACCGGATTTATACTCAGCAAATGTTCATACTTCTCAGTGGATGTGTAGGCCAGATGTTTCTGGTTTGTTTCATCAATACGGACACGCATCTGGATACGGGTATTCTTCAACTGCGCCCGCAGGTAGCTCAGAATATCGATACAATTATTCGTCAATTCGTCCTGTTGTCCGGGATTATGCACACAGACCTCAAAAAAATAATTATCCTGCAAAACCGGTTTACAGTTAATCATCGTATTCTTCAGATAGACTTTCTTGTCGATAGAGGAGGCAAATGCATCCCAATAATGTACCAATGCTTCCTGACTGAACGGGCTCTGCATCTCTTGCGCGGCAGTTTCCACCTGTGCGGCAGACTGGGCCTTCGGATGCTCCACACCTATCTCCTTTATGGATGTTCCGAATTGCGGCGGGCGCGCCACTCTTTTCGGAGTTGTGGCAGGAGGAGTCTGCGAAACGGCGGCTGATGGCGGCACATGCGTAGAAACGATCTGCTGACGAGAGGTCGCCCCAGTCATCTCCTGCGGCGACTGTACGGGTTTCTGCAAAGGAGGAGCCGATTGAACGGTGTAAGCCTGACCGGCTGCGGCTGGCTGCGATTGAGGCTGGACAGGAGCCTGCCCATTAGAGGCAATCGGTTCAATCAGGCCTTTTTTTTTATCATCGACCGGCTGCCCGGTGCCGCTCAACTGGCAAAGCTGAATAAGCGTCAGCTCCAGCAACAGCCGTTTATTCCGGCTGGCGCGGTAATTCAGGTCGCAGGTGTTAGCCAGTTCGATCGCTTTGAACAACAGTTGGTCCGGACAACGTTTTGCCATTTCCTTATAGCGTTCGCGGATAGACGCTCCCACCTCAAACAATATCAATGTCGATTCATCCTTGCAAACAAGCAAATCGCGGAAATGCGATGCCAGTCCCGTTATAATATTCTGCCCGTCAAAGCCTTTGCTTAAAATATCATTCAGTATCAGAATAGCGGAACGGACATTGCCCGAAAGCATGGCATCCGTCAAACGGAAATAGTACTCGTAATCCAGCACATTCAAGTTATCGATCACCGCCTGGTAAGTGATATTCCCATTCGTAAAGCTGACAACCTGATCGAAGATAGACAAGGCGTCACGCATACCGCCGTCCGCCTTCTGCGCAATCACATTCAGGGCCTCCGGTTCTGCCGTTACCCCTTCGCAAGAGGAAACATATTCCAGATGCTCCACCATATCGGCAATCGAGATACGCGAGAAGTCGTATATCTGGCAACGTGACAGGATGGTTGGCAAGACTTTATGCTTTTCCGTCGTAGCCAAGATAAACAAGGCATGGTGGGGCGGTTCTTCCAGCGTCTTCAGAAACGCATTGAAGGCAGCCGAACTCAGCATGTGCACCTCATCGATGATAAACACCTTATATTTCCCGATTGGAGGCGGGATACGCACCTGGTCAATCAGCGAGCGTATATCGTCCACCGAGTTATTGGAGGCGGCATCCAGTTCATGGATGTTATACGAACGCTGCTCATTGAAAGCCTTGCACGATTCGCATTCGTTGCAGGCTTCTCCGTCGGCAGTCGGATTCAGACAGTTGATTGTCTTGGCAAAGATACGGGCACAAGAGGTCTTACCGACTCCGCGCGGACCGCAAAAGAGATAGGCATGAGCCAGCTTGTTACTTTGTATTGCATTTTTAAGAGTAGTAGTCAAGGACTTCTGTCCCACCACGCTACGGAATGTAGAAGGACGATATTTCCTTGCCGATACAATATAATTATCCATTCTCTGCTTTTTTATTACAGAGACAAATGTACAAAAAAAAACGATTCGAATATGAGTCGGAGCAAATTCAAGAACACTTCTCTCTGTTCAACCTCTAATTGCCATCTAAATGGCACAGCTCTGCCACCCTAATGGCAAATGTTTGCCATCGGCATGGCAAGGTCTTGCCAATAGGGTGGCAAAGTTTTGCCAAAAGGATGGCAAAGGGTTGGCAAAAAGGTAACAGGAAGTCGTCATTCTAATTAGAAATGTTTAAAGTCTAATAAACTTCTCGGAAATTTAGGCTTTTTATGTACCTTTGCCCAAAACGGAGTTCCGATGTCACGCATAAAAGACTTTTATAATAAGTATTTATCCCGAATCAATGCCTACTGGCTGATAACGATTCTGTTTCTTGCCCTGACTTTTACGATGGGTGACAGTAGCCTGTATAAACGCTATACCTATGACGAAAGGATTCGCAGCCTGGAAAAAGAGATTAAGCATTATCAGAAAGAGATCGAGGTCAACAGCAAGAAGCTGAACGATCTGCATACCGACAAGGAAGGGCTCGAGCGTTTTGCCCGTGAAGAATATTATATGAAGAAGCCAAACGAAGATGTCTATATTATCAAGAAAAAGTAAATGAACGAAAAAGCAAGAACAATCGTTTTCAATATCTCCGCCCTCCTGTTGCTCGCCGGAGCGGGATTATATCTGGCATTGCCGGTCGTCGCGCCTTATCTGTTTGCCGTAGGTGCAGCAGGGATCGCAGTCAGCTACCTGACTACGCCGACCAAAGAGATGGATTTCCGCAGGCGCAGGCTGCACCGTTATAATATCTTTGCCGGACTGTTGTGCATATTTGCCTCCGCTCTGATGTTCAGCGGACGGAAAGAATGGGTAATCTGCCTGACTATTTCTGCGCTGCTTCAACTGTACACAGCGTTTGTCGCCCCTAAAAAAGAGTAACGGTTTCTCCTTCCGGAAAAAGGGAGATTGCGCCGGAAAAATACCTACTTATAGTTACAGAGACCCGTAAAATTACCTAAAACCCGCGATTGATGCGCTTCCCTTTTATAAAGACCTTTGCATCGTTTTATTAACGATACTAAACTCTTTATAAATTGAAAGCAACGATTCTTAAGATTTCCTTTTTATTCATATTCTCGCTGTCAGCGATATCAGTCCATTCACAGGACAGGGCGATGGTTTCCGGTAAAATCGTATCGACAGGAAAAGAGATTGTAGATTTTGCTACCGTCTACCTGAAAGGTACCACCTACGGAGTCACGACAAACGAACAGGGCATTTACCACCTGAAAGCGCCTGCCGGTAACTATACATTAGTTATATCTGCCATCGGATATGAGACGGTGGAGAAAAAAATAACGCTCATCAAGGGTGAAAGAGTAAAACAAAACATCACAATCGCACCCAAGACAGAGGAGCTGGAAGAAGTCGTCGTCGTCTCAAACGGGATCAGCCGCCTGAAACGCTCAGCCTTCAATGCAGTGGCACTCGACACCAAAGAACTGCAAAACTCCACCCGGAGTCTGAGTGACGCACTGGCTAAGGCGCCGGGGATGAAAGTGCGCGAATCGGGCGGTGTCGGTTCGGACACACAGCTTACGCTGGATGGTTTCAGCGGTAAGCACGTCAAAATCTTTATCGACGGCGTGCCGCAGGAGGGCGTGGGAAGCTCTTTCGGGCTGAACAATATTCCTGTAAACTTTGCCGAACGCATCGAAGTATATAAAGGAGTTGTCCCGGTTGGTTTCGGGACGGACGCTATCGGAGGTGTCATCAATATCATCACCAAGAAGAAGCGGGACCGGTGGTTTCTGGACGCCTCCTACTCATACGGCTCGTTCAACACACATAAATCATACGTGAACTTCGGACAAACATTCAAAAACGGTTTCACCTACGAGATCAATGCTTTCCAGAACTATTCGGACAACGACTACTACGTAAACGCACCGGTCGAAAACTTTGAGACGGGAAGCATCGACAGGAGCAAGAAAGAACGTGTAAAGCGGTTCAACGACACGTACCACAACGAGGCTGTTATTGGCAAGTTGGGTATCGTGGACAAGGAATGGGCGGACCGGCTGCTGTTCGGCTTCACCTATTCGAATATGTATCAGGAGATACAGACCGGCGTACGCCAAGAGATCGTGTACGGCCGGAAACACCGCAAAGGCCATTCGCTGATGCCGTCATTGGAATACGGCAAGCGCGACCTGTTCACCAAAGGGTTGGACATGGTGTTGACAGCCAACTATAACAAGAACCTGACGACAAATGTGGACACCTCCTCCTACGAATACAATTGGCGTGGAGAAAAACACCTAATGAACTCGGCCGGAGAACAGTCCAGGCAGTATTCGCGGGCAGACAATAACAACTGGAACGGGACAATGACCCTCAATTACCGGATCGGCAGGATGCACACGTTCACCTTCAATCACGTGCTGAACGCTTTCCACCGTTCCAACACTTCCCTGCTGGCGGCCGAAGAGATGAAGAGTGCCATTGCCAAAGAAACCCGAAAGAATATCTCCGGTTTATCTTACCGGTTGATACCGTCCGAACACTGGAACATCTCCGCATTCGGGAAATATTACAACCAGTTTGTAGCCGGGCCGATGGCGACCTCTTCCGCACAGGATGAATATATCCGGAACAGCCGTACCGTCAACTCATTCGGATACGGAGCAGCCGGAACTTATTTCATCCTGACCGGCCTGCAGGCAAAACTGTCTTACGAGAAGGCTTATCGCCTGCCGACCATTGAAGAGATGTTCGGCGACGAAGACCTGGAGATGGGCGAGTTAGGCATCAGGCCGGAGAACAGCGACAACGTAAACCTCAACCTGAGCTACAACAAAACATTCGGCAAGCACACCCTCTATGTGGAAGGAGGCGTCGTTTACCGCAACACAAAAGATTATATCCAGCGCAACATCACAGACCTGAGCGGTGGCAAACAGGCCGCCACTTATATCAACTATGGCAAGGTGGAGACCAAAGGCTTCAACCTCTCCCTCCGTTACAACTTTGCGAACTGGGTGAGCGTCGGCGGTAACTTTACCCAGATGGACGTGCGCGACAGGATGAAGACCTCCATTTCCAGCAGTGCCGAAAACCTGGCCTACGGAGAACGGATGCCGAACCTGCCGTACCGTTTTGCAGATTCGGATGTATCGTTCTATTGGCGCAACCTCTGGAAAAAGGGCAACGTGCTGACCGTTACGTATGACAACCAGTACCTGCACAGTTTCACTTACTATTCATCCGTTATCGGAGCACAGAATAACGACTATGTGGTTCCTGACCAGTTTTCTCATAATCTGTCTCTTTCTTACAGCCTTCAGAACGGGCGGTACAATGTTTCATTGGAGTGCCGCAACTTTACAAATGAAGACCTGTACGACAACTTCAGCTTGCAGCGAGCCGGACGTGCCTTCTACGGCAAAGTAAGGGTTTACTTCGGAAATTAATTCACTATCACAATTACTAAATATAAATACATTTATCACAAGATGAAAAAGAATTATTTACTCATCGGCCTTGCCTCTGCCCTGTTGGCAGGTGGCATGTTTACTTCCTGTAGCGACAACGAGATTCCGGCACCAAACCCGGAACCCGGAACCGGCGATGCACAAAGTACATTCATAATCCCGGCATCCGTTACCGCATCCGGCAATACGACCAACGTGCTGCTGACAACCAGAAGCATAGACGAAGGTACTATAACGACCCAAAACAACGGTCTTGTCAATGACGGCGCCACCCAATGGGTGTTCTACAAAGACCAATACCTGTATGGTTTGACTTATAACCAGGGTAACGCCGGCGACACCCGTTCGTATGTCCTGAATGCAGACGGCAAACTGGAGACACGCTCACAGAGCTATAAGGTGAAAAGGTTCACGACCTACGGCATTTACAACAAGTATATCATGACCCTTTCATCGGGCGACGGCCCCACGGAATGGGCGGATGAAAACGGTTACGTGCCCCAGTCGTTCCTGGTTTCATGCCTGGACGTGGCAGCAGAGACGAAGAAAGACAACGATACAAAGGACAAAAACTATCTGTCCGAGAACTTCCTGGGCAACGGCGAGTATGTGACACTGGCCGGTATCCTCGAACATAACAGCAAGATTTACAGCGTGGCAGTCCCGATGGGCTTGAGTCAGTACGGGACGAAAGACGGAAACGGGAAATGGATCCTGCCGGGCAACGAAGACCTGGTTAAGACCGAATCCGGAGGTTCAAACAGCAGCGCCTACGAAAAAGACGAATTGTTGTGGACACAATATCCCGATTCCTGCTGGGTGGCAATATTCAACGACGAGACATTCGCTACAAAGAAGATCATCAAGACCGATAAAATCAGCTATGCCTGCGGACGCTTCAAGTCGCAATACTACCAGATGATCTGGGCGGCGGACAATGGCGACGTTTACGTCTTCTCTCCCTCCTACGCCAAGACGATGAGCGATCCGCGCCAGCAGACCAAGCTACCGGCCGGTGTAGTCCGTATTCCGAGCGGAAGCGAAGACTTCGACGATTATTATTGCAATATCGAAGAGCAAAGCAACGGAAACTCCTTCCTCCGTAGCTGGCATATCACGGAAGATTACTTCCTCTTGCTGATGTACGACCGTCCTTTCAGCGAAACCGGTTACACGGCAAACCAGTTGGCAGTATTCAAAGCCGGCGACAAAAAGCTGACCTACGTCACCGGCCTTCCTTCGGCAGACCTGATCTCTGGTTTCGGCAGCACACCGCATATCGAGAATGGCAATGCCTACATCGCAGTGACCCTGACCGACGGAGACCCGGCTATCTATAAAATCAATCCGGCAAGCGCCAGCGCCACAAAGGGTGTAACGGTAAAAGCTACTCAAATATCCGGTATCGGTAAGCTGAAATGAAAAAGATCTTTGCAAAAATACATCTCTGGTTATCGATTCCTTTCGGTATCATCATTGCGATTGTCTGCCTGACAGGGGCAATCCTGGTATTTGAGACGGAGATACTGGAGCTCTGCCATCCCTCCCGTTATTTCGTAAAGGAGGTTAAAGGAGAACCGCTCTCGCCGGCTGCATTAATGGATGCAGCCCGGCAACAGTTGCCCGACTCCATCAAGATAACCGGCATACGGGTTTCCGCCGACCCTGGACGGACCTACCAACTGGTCTTACCCGGAAAAAAAGCGGCTTGCTTTATCGATCCTTATACAGGGGAAGTTACCGGGATAGATGACGGTAAAGGATTTTTCATGAGCATGATGCGCCTTCACCGTTGGTTGCTCGACGAATACAAACGGGACGGCAGCTTTGCCTGGGGAAAAGCTATTGTCGGCTATTCGACACTGGTGCTGGCAATCATCATTATCAGCGGGCTTGTCATCTGGTATCCGCGAAACAGGAAAGTATTGAAGAACCGGCTGAAAATAAAGACGAAAGCGGGTTGGTCCCGCTTCTTTTACGATCTGCACGTCTCTGGTGGTTTTTATGCAGCCTTGCTCCTGCTTGCGCTCTCGCTGACCGGTTTGACCTGGTCGTTCGGCTGGTATCGCGACGCGTTCTATACCGTATTCGGCGTCAGTACAAAGCAGACACAGACGCACACGCACGCACCGGCTCCTTCTGCATCTAAAGAAACTACCGCTCGTAAACAGCAGAAAAAGAAAACGGATTATCTCCAATGGGGTAAAGTCTTATCAAACTTGCAAAACCGTTATCCGGCATACAAATCGATCACGATTCAAGACGGTTCGGCAACGGTCTCTACCGCCAATTATGGAAATACAAGGGGAAGCGACCGCTATTCATTCGACCCGGCAACCGGAAAGATCATCGAAGTCCAACTATACAAGGATCTTCCTAAATCCGGAAAGATAAGAGGCTGGATCTATTCCATTCATGCCGGAACATGGGGAGGCATGGCGACCCGGATAATAAGCTGTCTGGTCTCATTCCTCGGTGCAGTCTTTGCCATAACGGGTTACTATTTCTGGATCAAAAAGAAAGTCAGGAAGAGAATGCCCAAAGTACCCCGTTCCCGCGCTTGACGCGGGGACAAGAATAAAAAAAGCCCGGAGTCGCTTCTAACTCCGGGCTTTTTTGTTTCGGGCTTTTAATGCTCCTTTTATATCTTTTACTTGGCGGAAGAATAATTCTTATTCAACACTTCAAGAAATTCAGCAGTGATATCATACGCGTGGTTTGCCAACAAAATATTGTCACCCATTGTATTGCTGAAAATAATCTGGTAACCTTTTGTCTTATTGAAAGCTTCCAACTGTACAACGATCGTATCACGAAGCTGTCCGTTCAATTCCATCTGTTTAGTTGCCAGTTCCTGTTCTTTCTTTGTTGCATAATCCTGAAGTTCCTGTTGCTTTTTCTGCAAACGGTTACCTTCCTGCTGGGCTCTTTCCTGAGTCAGGAAAGCATTTGCTTCATATTTACGCTGAAAATCCGTCAATTCCGTTCGTAAAGCGTTTGATCTCTGGGTCATATCTAAACGATAATCCTCCTGCATCTTAAGGACGCGTTCATTCAGATCTTTCGAATAATTATAATTCGCCAAAAGAGAATCAACATTCACATAAGCTACAGGAAGCAGATTTGTTGTAGAATCTCCCTCCGTTGTGAAAGCAGGAGTTACTGTGGATTCTTTTTTACCGGAAAACTGCATAACGAACAAAATTATGACAGCCACCGCGAGCACACCATTAATTACGTAGTTAATGTTCTTCATAAAGTGTAAATTAAATCTTTATTTATTTTATTCTTCTATTTCTCTTATCTTATCATATAGATTCTTCTGCATGCTATCCCGCCTATGCTGGGTCTTAGCACAACATATACCCTTCTCCCTTAGTGCCGCGTTACCTTCGATATGTGTATTGGGAAATCTTCCTCCTTTTTTAAAAAGGACTTTTACACTGAGCAACACAACACAAATAACAAGAATTATGACCGTAATCAATAACGTTGAAAGCATTTTCTCTATATTTGTGGACGCAAATATAAGAGTTTAAGTGATTGGAAAGTATGTTTTTGGTATTTAATTGTACTTTTTTTCATACCGAACTCTGCTTATAGCGGTATTATTAACTATAGAGTAGCATCTATAATATATTGTAACATTATGAAGATTACTGATTTAAAGCCTGAGATCGTCTGGAAGTTCTTCCACCAAGTAACACAAGTGCCCCGTCCTTCAAAGAAGGAAGGAAAAATGATCGAATTTCTCGAATCATTCGCCAAACAGTATAAAATAGCGATCAAGAAAGATGCCGTAGGCAATATCCTGATGTCAAAACCGGCAACCCCCGGAAAAGAAAGCCTGCCGACAGTAGTCCTGCAGTCACACATGGATATGGTATGCGAAAAAAATAACGGGACCGCCCACGATTTCGACAACGATCCGATCGAAACAATCGTCGACGGCGATTGGCTGCGCGCCAACGGGACGACGTTGGGAGCCGACAATGGTATCGGTGTCGCTGCCGAGCTTGCCATCCTTGCCTCCGACGATATCGAACACGGCCCGATCGAATGTCTCTTCACGGTTGACGAAGAAACCGGGCTGACCGGAGCAAAAGCCCTCGAAAAAGGCTTTATGACAGGTGACATCCTGCTGAACCTCGACAGTGAGGACGAAGGTGAAATCTTTATGGGTTGTGCCGGAGGGAAAGACACGCAAGCGGTCTTCCATTACGAATCGCAACCGACAAATCCGAACATGCAGTATTTCATCATCGACGTGAAAGGTTTGAACGGCGGACATTCCGGCGGTGAAATCCACAAAGGATTAGGGAATGCCAACAAAATCCTGGTGCGCTACCTGTATCTGTTAGGCGCACAGGTCGATTTCACGCTCTGCTCCATCAGCGGAGGCAACCTGCGTAACGCGATTGCCCGTGAAGCACATGCCGTAATCGGCCTGTCTTCCAATGATAAAGAGACGGCACGCGTCCTGCTCAACCACTATACGGCAGACATCGAAAACGAGCTGAAGCATGTAGACCCGAATGTCCGCATTTCCATGGAATCGACCGAACAACCGGAGAAATGCATCAGCAACGCATGGAAAGACAAATTGATCTGGGCTTTGCACGCCTGCCCGCACGGCGTAATCGGCATGAGCCATGATATCGAAGGATTGGTTGAGACTTCGACCAACCTGGCTTCCGTCAAGATGGGACCGGACGATACGATTATCGTAGGCACAAGCCAACGCAGTTCGATTGAATCCTGCAAGAACATGATCGCCAATCAGGTTGCATCCGTATTCAAACTGGCAGATGCAGTGGTTACTCACGGCGACGGCTATCCCGGATGGGCGCCTAACCCGGACTCGAAGATACTGAAAGTTGCCCAGGAAACTTACAAACGCCTGTTCAACAAAGAGGCAAAGATAATGGCGATCCATGCGGGATTGGAATGCGGCCTGTTCCTTGAAAAATACCCGAATCTGGATATGATTTCATTCGGCCCGACACTTCGTGACGTGCATTCGCCCAACGAACGCATACAGATCGATACCGTCGGCTTGTGGTGGTCTCACCTGCTCGAATTATTAAAGAGCATCCCTGCAAAATAAAACGGTATATTTTCCGTTATAAAAAGAGGATTAACATTTCACGGATGTTTTTCCTCTTTTTTTATGTTAAGACGTGAAAACTTATTTATACTAAATTTGTTTTCATAAAACATAATATGACAATCAGGCAATATTCCAATGCCCGGAAGATGAATTGGTGTATTGCTACATTATTAAAACGAATGAAATGAAAAGATTAGCCGCTCCGTTACTCATACTGTTTTTATTGGCACTCAACCTGTTGTCGTGTGACGGGTTGGACGAAAACTATTCGACCAATCCAAACCACCAACTGAGCTTCTCGGTTGACACGCTTTCTTTTGATACGGTGTTTACGACAATAGGCTCTGCAACCAAAGAGTTTATGATCTATAACCGTAACGACCAACCGCTGATGATCGGCGAAATCATGCTGGCAAGCGGTGAAGAGACCGGTTTCCGCATCAACGTGGACGGACGTAAAGGCGATCATTTCCAGGATGTCAGGATACAGGCGCAAGATAGCTTGTACGTGTTCGTCGAAGTAACTGTCAATCCGAATGCTTCAAACCAACCGCTACTGATCGATGACTCCGTGATCTTTACGACAAACGGGATTAAACAATCCGTGCGTCTCGAGGCATACGGGCAAAACGTAAACCTCTATAAAAATGGGCTAACATTAACACAGGATACTCATTTTACCGCCGAACGTCCTTACCTGATCTATGACAGTCTGGTGATTGCTCCAAACACAACGCTGAATATAGACCCGGGATCTGTTTTCTATATGCACGATGCTGCAAAGATCGTCACCTATGGAACTTTGCTCGCAAAAGGAACACGCGAAAAGCCGATCCTGTTTCGTGGGGACCGTCTGGATTTCATTCTGAACGATGTCTTGCCCTACGACCGCACGCCATCCCAGTGGGGAGGCATCTTCTTCTGCCCGGAAAGCTACAATAATATAATGGACAATGTGATCGTGCGGAACGGAAAAACCGGACTCACATTCGAGAAATCATCTCCGGAAGAATCAAAACTGAAGTTGAGCAACTCACAGATCACCAATATGGGCGAGAACCTGTTCTCCGCAATCAACTGCAACATCGAAGTCAGCAATACGGAACTGACCAATGCGAAAGACTGTGTCGTAGTTTTAATCGGAGGGAATTATCATTTCGTCCACTGTACGCTCGCTAATTTCATGACATTGAATAAAAGGGAACAGCCTTGCCTCACCCTGACCAATAACAAAGTTGTCGATTCGCAAAAAGAGACGTATCCGTTGAAAGCGATTTTCGACAATTGCATCATCGACGGTAGCTTCAGTGCCGGTGAAAAAGACTATCAGGGAGAGTTGAACCTGTCTGTCGACGGCGTCACTTCGTTCGACTACCTGTTTAACCACTGCGTGATTAAGGCATCGGGCAGCAATAATGATCAGTTCAAAGATGTACTGTTCACCAGCACCAGTCCGTCTTACCGGCTGAAAGGCGGTGAAAAGAATAAATACCGCTTCGATTTCCGCCCGGATTCGGCGACGACATTGGGTGTAGGCAAAGCAGATCTCTTCGTCACGCAACAATACCCGGTAGACCGCTACGGCGTAAACCGCCTCACCAACGACGGTCCGGATATCGGAGCATACGAATTTGTACCTAAAGAAGAGGACGAAAAATAAAACGATATGATCAGAATCTTAACTATGACGCTTTTCATCCTGCTCCTGTCCACTGCCTCTTCAAAAGGACAAACGGATTTCCGGGTGATGAGCTACAATGTCGAAAACCTGTTCGACACGGAAGACGATCCGCTGACTGCCGACAATGAGTTTCTTCCTTCTGGCAACCGCCATTGGACGGGTGGACGGTTTTATCATAAACTGCAACAACTGGCAAAAGTGATCACTGCCGCAGGTGAATGGAGTACTCCGGCCCTGGTCGGTCTTTGCGAAGTGGAGAACGACTCTGTACTTGTCCGGTTGTTACATCAGACGCCTCTCCGACAGCAACACTATCGCTATTGCATGACACATGGGGATGATACACGCGGCATCAACGTGGCGCTGCTCTACCAGCGAGACAAATTCCGTTACTTGGGACACGCCGAACAGCCGGTCCGTTTCACCCGGAAACAGCACAAACATACCCGCCACATCCTGCATGTATGGGGAGAAGTAATCACCGGAGACCGCCTCGATGTCTTTGTTTGCCACTTTCCCTCCCGCTACGGAGGAGAAAAGGAGAGTGAAGCGGATCGCTTCGATGCCGCCCGCACATTACGGTCGTTATGCGATTCAGTCTATGCCCTCCGCCCTGCTCCGCATATTCTGATCATGGGTGACTTCAACGATACTCCGGACAACACCAGTCTCCGGCAAATATTGGATGCTCATCCGCTTCCAATCCGATGGGCATCCGTTCCGGATTCCATGCGCATCGAATCCCTAACGGACAGGCATCCGTTTCTCCGCCTGTACAATCTCTTTGCCGAACGGAAGACACACCCTTCGGGCAGCCATAAGTATCAAGGCGAATGGAGCCAACTGGACCAGATTATTATCTCATCCACCCTGGCCGACACGACAGCCGCCATGCACTTTGTCCCTGGTAGTGCCCGTATTTTCTCGCCGCCTTTTCTACTCACAAAGGATAAAACATGGCGCGGCGAACGTCCTTTCCGCACTTATTACGGCTTCAAATACGAAGGCGGCTACAGCGACCACCTGCCTATAATCGTGGACTTTCTATTATCGAAATAAATTATTACTTTTGTAATCAACTATAATGTTACAAACATGACTACAATAGAATTACAAGCAAGAAAAGCAATACTCATCCAAGAGATTCTAAATCTCAACACGGAGACAGCAATTGCAAGTCTGGAAAAATACATACATAAGCTTAGCAAAAGTGCGGAATGTCCAGATTTATGTTGCTATACGCACGAAGAAAAAATCAATAGGTTAAATAGTGCTGAAACGGAATTTGAAAAAGGAATATACACTTCACACGATGAAGTCAAGAACCGTATTGAAAAACTGAAACTATCATGGAAACATTAACTGTTCGTTGGAACAATGATGCTTCGGATAAATTCATTGAATTGGCACAATGGTTCGAGACTCATATGGGAGAAAAAGCAGCCAACAAATTCATCGAAGGTATCATGCACAGTATTGAATTACTTACAACCAATCCTCAACTTGGATTTGTGGAGCCGGAATTGTCAGGACGAAGTAAACAATATAGGGCCATTATTGAGCATAAACGCTACAAGATTATTTACTTCGTAGAAAATGACGCCATTCACATCGCTGATATATGGAATTGTCTACAAGATAATTCAAACACTAAAATCAAATGATTATATGTACAAACTATATATTGCCATTCTCTTCTTCTGTATACAAACAATCAGCGCCCAACAACTCAGGCAGCCGCTCGATCTTCCGATCCTGCTAAGCGGAAATTTCGGGGAGCTGAGAAACAATCATTTTCATTCGGGAATAGACTTTAAGACACAAGGGGTAGAAGGGAAAGCGGTCCATGCCGTGCAGGAAGGATATGTGTCCCGTATTTCCGTCAGTCCCTGGGGATACGGGAACGGTCTGTACCTGACGCATCCCGACGGGACGACAACCGTTTACGGACACCTCCAACGTTTCGCCCCGCCTATCGCCGAATATCTCAAAACCCAACAGTACGAACAGGAAAGTTTCAACGTCAACCTGTTCCTCACACCGGACCAGCTTCCGGTCAAAAAAGGCGAATTAGTTGCCTACAGCGGTAATACGGGAAGCTCGGGTGGCCCGCACCTGCACTTCGAAGTACGTGACACAGAAAGCGAAGAGGTCCTCGACCCTATCGAATATTTCAAAGAAAAGATTACCGACACCCGTTCCCCTAAAATACAAGGCATCCTGGTCTGTCCGATAGAAGGCAAAGGCGTTGTGAACGGCAGCAAACGGAAACTGGAGCTAAAACCCGTCACAGCTAAAAACGGCAAGCAGGCACTCACAGGCAAAATAGAAGCCTGGGGAGAAATTGGGCTGGCTGTGAAAGCATACGATTACATGGACAACACGACCAATATATACGGAGTAAGAGAAATCACCCTCCGGCTGGACAGCCAGATTGTCTATCACAGCGACCTGGACCGCTTCGCCTTCGACGAGACACGTTTCCTGAACAGCTATGTGGATTACGAAGAGTGGAAGGAGCACCGTTCTTTTTATATGCGCAGCTTCGTCGAGCCGGGTAACCGCCTTCGCTTTATCGAAAGCGCCAACCGGGGAATCATCAACATTGATGAAGAAAAAACATATCATCTGACCTATACACTGGCCGACGTATTCGGCAACACCACCCAACTGTCTATTTGGGTAGAAGGTAAAGAGCAGGAAATACCGGAAATCAAAACGGAAGGGACCGAACTGTTCCATTGGGTCGCGGACAACCGTTTCGGAGCAAAAGGCATCCGGATGGCCCTTCCGAAAGGCAACCTGTATGATGACCTGTATTTCCGTTATTCCGTGAAGGAAGACAGTACGAAATTAGCCGATATACACATACTGCATAACCGCCCCGTCCCGATTCACAAATCGGCGCAATTATCCCTGCGTCTGCGGATCGACACGCTGGAAAACAAACAACAATATGGCATCGTACGCATCCAGAAAGGCCGTCAATCCTGGATAGGCGGCACTTACCGGAACGGCTGGATAGATGCGGATATCCGTGAATTAGGCAACTATACGATCAGTCAAGACACGCAGGCGCCGACCATCACTCCGCTCAACGCCAATCTCTGGATCAGCAAACAGGCATTCACATTCCGCCTGTCCGACAACCTGAGTGGCGTACAGACCTACCGGGGAGAGATAGACGGGCAATACGTCTTATTTGAGATGAACAATAAATCAGTCATCACCTATCGCTTCGACAAGGAACGACTCGAGAGAGGAAAACATGCTCTTCGGCTGACTGCCATCGATGCAGCAGGAAACCAATCGGAATATACATATTCTTTTGTCTGGTAAATATCAGACTCAACTATTGGAGATTACCAATTTATTCGTACCTTTGTTAACTTTAAAAACATAGAATTCTAAATTAAAAGCAAGATATATAGGTCATGGAAAACAATGGACTGTTAGAAATGGTAAGAAGCAAAGCACAAAGCTGGCTTACAAAAAGTTATGACGCTGAAACACGTGCACAGGTACAGGCTCTGTTAGACAACGAAGATCCGACAGAACTGATCGAGTCATTCTACAAAGACCTGGAATTCGGTACGGGTGGGCTAAGAGGTATCATGGGAGTCGGTTCGAACCGCATGAACATCTACACGGTAGGAGCAGCCACACAAGGCTTATCCAACTATCTGAAACAGGAATTTGCCGATCTGGACCAGATCAAAGTTGTAATCGGCCACGACTGCCGCAACAACAGCCGCAAATTTGCCGAAATCTCTGCAGACATTTTCTCTGCTAACGGCATCAAGGTTTATCTGTTTGAAGACCTTCGCCCGACACCGGAAATGTCTTTCGCTATCCGTAAACTGGGATGTCAGAGCGGTATCATCCTGACAGCATCCCATAACCCGAAAGAATATAACGGCTACAAAGCCTATTGGGACGACGGTGCACAGATGATCGCTCCGCACGACCGTAACACGATTGCTGAAGTAAATAAGATCCGCAACGCCAGCGATATCAAATTCAAAGGAAATAAAGAGCTGATCGAAATCATCGGTTCAGAAATCGACAACCTGTACATCGACGCTTTGACAACGATTTCCCTTTCTCCGGAAGCGATCAAACGTCATCACGACATGAAGATCGTTTACACTCCGATCCACGGTACCGGGGTAAAGATCATTCCGGCTACATTGAAAGCATTCGGATTCACCAATGTCATCCATGTTCCCGAACAGGATGTGGTAAGCGGTGATTTCCCTACGGTAATCTCTCCGAATCCGGAAGAACCGGCTGCATTGGCCATGGCTGTTGAAAAAGCAAAAGAAACAGATGCCGACCTGGTACTGGCTTCCG
>URZO01000004.1 GCA_900552465.1 uncultured Parabacteroides sp.
CGCCCTTCGTACGACATTTGATGTAACCTTTGATAATTTCGTCTTTTTCAAGAGCTTCGTTAACACGATCCCAAGAACGTGTAGCGCGAGCTTTCTTGTGAGAAAGGATCAACTGTCCTTTTTTGTCTTCCTGGTTTTCGATGTATACTTCTACTTCGTCACCAATTTTCAGATCCGGATTGTAACGGAATTCCGCCATTGATACAACACCGTCTGATTTGAAACCGATGTTCACTACAACTTCACGTTTGTTCATTGCAGTAACGGTTCCCATAACGACTTCCTTATCCTTTACAGTGTTCAGGGTTTCGTCATACGTTTTTACAAGGTCGTCCTTGCTTACGTCACCGTAAGATTCGCCCATTTCATAGGCGTCCCAGTTGAAATCGTCAACCGGCTGAATGTTCTTTAAATTTTCCATTCTCTAATTGTTAATACTTAAGTTTGTTTTAATTAGTAAGTTAGACATTATGTTGTCATCTCTCAAAAATCGGGGCAAAGGTAATGTTTTTTTCTGATTTACAAGTCTTTTTATATGGAAAAAACACTTCCCCCGGCTTGGGGCAGTGTTACTTATGATGTGTTCCGTTTTCTGACAATCTGTTTCTTTACAGGCTTCTTTGTAAACAGACTGATACGTTAAAAAATATTACCCGCTTGGGTAAATCATTTTATATGGGGTAGTAATCCGATTTACCTGCTATAGTAGTGTCATTTTGATAATCGCATATTTTACTCTTCTTTGTGCGACGCTTGTTTCTTTTTGAATATTTGTCTGAATTTGTAATCGGCTCCGAGCAGGATAAGAGTAAGCATCCCGATATAAGCATAGAAGGGGAGCGAACTCAGGCGGGGCAGGGATACGGATATCTTGGGCATATCCATATAAAGGAATGCTCCTACAGCCAGGCCGACCATTAGCAGGGAGGCGGAGGCGACGGCAATCCATCCCCAGCGTTCGTTCCGTTTGTGTATCCGTTCCGCTTCGGCGAGGATTTGCTGCATCACGTTGGCGCGGAACGATCCGGGAAGCTCCTCTTCGGGCATCCGGCTAAACAAATCTTTCAGTATGTCATTCTTTTCTGTCATTTATCGTTCCTCCATTCCTTTTAATATAACAAACAATTTCTTTCGTATGCGGTGTAGTTTCACTTTTACATTAGATGGCGTTAACCCGGTGATGGTTGCGACCTCTTCAACCGTTTTTTCTTTCATATAGAAGAGCAGGATGAGGGCTCGCTCGTCGGGTGGCAGTTGGGCCAGTGCGGCATCGAGCATCTGCATCTGACTGGAACTGTCTGTCCTGCCCAGCGCCTCGGCCACCTCTTCTTCTGATACATTATTAATAATAGTTTCTTCGACCGCCAGAAATTCATGCTTCTTTTTCCGCGTCTCCGAGATAGCCGTGTTGTAGGCGATCCGGTAAATCCAGGTGGAGAAGCTGCATTCCCCTTTAAAGGACGAAAGATGTTTGAATACCTTCATAAACACATCCTGCGCCAGTTCTTCCGCATCTTCCCGACTGCGGACAACCTTCAGGATTAACGAATGAACAGGACGGCTGTATTTATCCAGAAGGCAGGCAAAGCATGCCGTATCTCCTGCTTGTATCCTTTTTATATAATATGTATCGGTATACAACTCCATCGTATTATAATGGACGCAAGCCGGGCATATAGGTTACAACTTGCATCAACAAAAATAAAAAATAATTTTTCTCTCCCCTCATTTGTAACCTTTCGGAAAGAGGTGCGTCAAAAGTAGCAAAGAAATTAATTAATCATTTAAAAAAGTACAGTTATGATGGATTTTCTTACAGCTCCGCTGATTGTCGGAATCGTTTTTGCAGCTATTTACGGATTGTTTGAACTGTTTGTTCGCCGTAATGAACGTTTGGCTATTATCGAAAAGATAGGTGATAAACTGGATGCTTCCGCTTTTGAAGGAAAGTTAGGACTGCCGAGTTACCTGGGAAACCGCCTTTCTTTTAGTTCTTTGAAGGCAGGTTGTCTGCTGACGGGTATCGGTTTGGGATTGTTGGTCGGTTTTATTATCTCCACATCCTTCGGTGCGAGTGGTTTCGGCTTTATGAGCAATGGCTGGCGTGATTGGTATCACAGTGATGTTTCGGGCACAATCTATGGCGCTTCCGTCCTGTTGTTTGGCGGCATCGGTTTGCTGGTCTCCTTCGTTATCGAGATGAAGATGGGGAAGAATAATGACAAATAATGTTCAAAGTTGAGTTTAAGTTCGAAATAGACGGCACGTTTTCCTGGAATAACAATATTTATTTGTTTAAAGGATAAGTGCCGTCGTTTCTATATAAGTGTTAACGAGCAAAAGGAAAAATAACGCCGTTTTTTGGAAATCTTCTGTAGCGACCGATTCCCGGTCGACTTTTGCTTCTCTTTTGCCTTTTTGAGGATGCTAAGGTATTTTTAGTTAATAGCCCGATATTTAAGACTTTTCATTGTTTTTCCGTATTCGGAATTTCCGGATACGGAATTTTTGTTTTTGAGCCGTTTTTGTATGATTGTAAACCTTGAATAACAGAGGATAGATGTCTATAAATAAAATGACTAAAAAAAACGTTCCTTTCTTTTCGTCATTAAATCGAGACAAAAATACATATAAGTTTGAAACCTGCAATTCTTTTCCTAAATATTTTTATCATTATAGATGCTTTCTTATCAGTAAGATAGCTTACAGAGTACGAATCCGCACTTTTGGATGACAAACCCCAAACCACCCCCGAAAAATGACTAAAAAAAAGGAACGTTTTCACTCGTCATTTTACACAACCTAACCAAATAAAAGTTTAGAACGAGATTTCAATTTTATAGTATTATTAATTTAAATGTTTAGTTATGAACAAAAAGTTTTCTACTTTTTTGGCGTTTTCTTTACTGGCTGGGGCGGTTTCGGCTCAGACTTCGGTACAGGACGCCTATCGTACGTTTGAAACATTGAGTGCTTCCGAGTACAGAACAATGAATCAGGCTCTTGCCTCGAGCATTAATTCTGCAGGAACTGCAACATTGACCACGGGGGGGACATTCAACAAGTTTATCAATTTTATTGATGACGAGAAGCTCTATCAGTTGGAAATTGGTGTCGATGGTAAATTGCAAACGGCATCAGGAGGACAAGATTCCGCTCCATTAGTCTTGATTCAGGAACGCGATTATGAAACCGGTAAGGTTTATTTGCGTGCTGTGTCTAAGGCTACAGCTAACACTAACGGCGCAAAATTGAATGCTTCTTTGTGGAAAATCGAATATAGCAAAGAAGATGGTGTAAGTGGCGGTTATTTCCGTTATGTAAACAAAGAGACGAATTTGCCTCTGACTTTTGATCATTCTGTTATTGAGAATAACAAAGTCTCTGAATTGAGAGATGAGATTGCTGACTGGTCTTGGTATACTGTGAATACAGACGCAAAACCGTTTGGTTTTGAACGTGTTTATTCATATCTCCATAATCAGGCTGGTGGTGAAGTTATGTATTTGGCATTTGCTGACAAAGCGAGTAATAATGGAAACATCTTAGCAAAACTTGCAGCAGACGGATTTAAATATTCGGCTTCTGTAGGAAAATTAGTTCAGGCAAAAGTAATTTCATCTACTGCTGCAGGAACAGGGTTAGGTAATGTTAAGGCGGAGGCTCTTCAACTTCGTCCGGTTGTTGCTATGCCGTTCTTTATGACTGCTGAACAGTTCAATACGCGTATGGATGCAGATCTGAGAGCTAATACAGACAGCTTCCAGTTTGTTATGAAACCTGAAGGATTGAAAGGTGCCGATGTCTTTAAAGGATGGTTTGTTGCACATGATGATGGTGCTACTGTTAGTGGAGGCTTAGGGTTGAAAGATAATAACTTAACTGCACGTTCTGTTTCTTCTTCACATAGCTCTCCTGATGGTAATCGCTTTGCTCCTATTTCTAATAAGTTTAATCTGACTTTCCAGAAACACGGGACTGATAAATATTTATTGGCAGATACCGCTCGTTATCAAGAAGCAACAATGAAACCGACTGTTTCTCCTTCTGTTATGTTTGCCGTAAAGACTCCGAAAGCGAATGATGGTGCTTATATGAAGGCTCGTTACTATTTCCGTGCTACTTATTTCCCGACAAATGATAGCCTTGTAATTGAGCCGTTGAATGCTGCAATTCAATCAGATGAGGAATATAACGCTCATACTAAATGGGCTAATTCTGCTGCTTGTCAGAAATTCTATTTTAATGATTATACAAAAGCGAATACATTTGTTAACTCAGATGATTACAATGGTTCGAAGACAGTCTCGATTACTGCTTCTGATATCCCTGGTGATACACAGCGTGCTGTAACTGTAACTAACGATGGTCTTAATGAATTCAAAGTTAAGATGACTATTGACCGTCCGTTCGAATACCTGACCCGTACGACAGTTCCTTCCGGTCTGTACTACCTCAACCTGGCTAACGGTGACGAAAGACAGCGTTCGGTTGGTATGAGCATCGTTCATAATATGGCAGATCATATGATGTATGATACACAGGCTAAGAACCAGGATTACTCTTTGATGCCTTCTACTATGTGGGTTATCAAACAGCTGGGTTGCCCGCTGAGCGATGACGCTGCTAAATATGTACAGATCCAGAACCGCGAGTATCCGGGTGTTGTATTTGAAGGTCAGTTGTATAAGGTGAAAGGTTTGGATAAAGACGGTAACAAAGTTGATTGCTATCGCTTCATCGATCGTTCAGCTAAGTATATGAATGGTTATCAAACTTCAGGTTGGATCGATGGTCTGAATTTGCGTGTAGCAGATTTGCTGACGATCACAGAAGTTCCGGAAGAAATCGCTTATACTTCTACACACGGTTATAAGATGTTTAACGAAGACTTCTTGAACGACGGTGTTGAGAACAACTTCCAGATCAACTGGAACAATGCTTACAACGATAACCTGATCTTGAAACACGTTGCAGGTAAGAATATCTCTGTAACAGATGCAGATCCGACAATCTTCGAAATCGCTGAAGCTACTTTGCCGCTCGACGAAGGTGCTCTTGTAAACAAATTCGGTGCTGTCCTGGATCCTCTGAACACAGAATTCGAATTGGATACTATCCTGCCGAAGTTGACAAGAAAGGCTTATCTGATCAAGGTTAAAGATCAGAACCTGATCGATAATGACCAGCTGTATCTGGCTTCTGTTCGTGACAACGACGGTCGCTACTATTACAAAGCAATGAAGTTCTCCGAACTGGATAACTACTATAACAAACTGGGTGTATTCTATCTGAAAGCTGACCAGGTTCATTTTGACGCTAATGGCGCTCCTACTGATACTGCTTATGTATTCGTTGACATCAATGCTCCGAAAGCGCTGACTGGTGATGATTTGAAATCATGGGAAAGCTATGACTTGAGAATGGATAACGGTTGGATGAAAGCCGCTGTTGAAGCTGGTTCTAACATGAGCATGATCCGCGACAACAATCTGGACGATCAGCCGAATGATGTTTCAAGCGCATTCTATATCAATGGTGGTACTGTTAACCAGTATGTAAACATCGCTAACGATTACAATGTAGGCCTGAACGGTAACATTAAGATCTATAGCAAGCTGAATGCAAACAACTATCTGTTTGAAGATTGCAACGACCATAACAATGTTCAGAATATCCAGAAGATCAATCCTGACTTCCACTATCTGGGCATCGAAAGCAAGGGTATGAATGTTGAAAAGAACGCTGCTCTGTATGTTGACGAAGTTGTTAAGGACCATGTAAACATGCAACGTTACCTGTTCGGTGTTCGCGTAGATTCAATTCCTGACGGTTACATCTGCGACCACGCTTCAAGAATCCACGGCTATTGGGATAACCAGGCTGCTGCTGAAGGTGACGGCGAAGTTCACTACGAAGCATACAACGGTTACACGGCCGGTTGGTTTATGGTAAATCTGGAAGACTCTGTTAAGGGTTCAACTAATATGATGCACAACGCAGACCTGTACAAGTACAATAGCTATACTCGTCTGGGCTTCGTAGAAGGTATCCACCAGGTTGACGGTGAAAACGAATATCTGTATGTAGTTAATCCGGGCTTCACTTTGAACGACCTGATGACTATTAAGGATAACGGTTCTCACGCTAAATATACAAAGGCTGGCTTCGTTCTGGATCCTGCTAAGTTAGCTGTAGGTGAAGATGGTAAGGGCGAATATGTGACTCGTCACGATATTGCCGGTAACCTGAACACAAACCATACATTCTCTCTGCGTAAGACGAATGATGAAGTAGGTACAGCTTCCGAAAGCGAACCGTTCTTGCTGGAATCTTATCTGGAAGGTGTTTCCAACATCGGTTCATTCAAGGGTGCTTGGGTGAAGACAGAAAACGGTATTCCTGTTCTGGCTAAGTATGACACTGCTGCCGGTGAACACGAATGGGATGGCAGCCGTTTGGCTGAAATGATCGGTCAGTCCGGCGTATTCTACTTCGGTTCTACAACAGACGAAGCTACCGCTAACGATGAAGTAACAGTATCTTCTGTTAAGGTAATCGCTCAGAACGGTAAGGTTCAGATTGCCGGTGCTCAGGGTAAGAAAGTTGTTATCACCAATATCCTGGGTCAGACAGTGGCTAACACAATCATCACTTCCGACAATGCTACAATCGCTGCTCCTGCAGGTGTAGTTGTTGTTGCCGTTGAAGGTGAAGAAGCTGTTAAGGCTATTGTTAAGTAAACAATAACATTACAATTTATAATCAAATAATTCTAAATATTTGACCACGTGGATTTTCGTTCCAAGTAACCTGCGACAGGCGAACAAGTGGCCGTATTAATACTAAAGTAATGAAATGAAAAAGTTCTTCTGACATTCCCTCTGTGAAGAGTGGATGCAGGCAAAAAAATCCCCGACGGTAGCAATACCGCCGGGGATTTCTGTTCTTAGAGAGGAACCCTCTTGCATACTTTACTCATAACTATGGAGGGAGCAGGTTATAGTTATGCTTTGCTAAAACCATAACTATGAGATGGAAATACGGGAGGGGTTACAATTAGACAGGTTGAAATATTCTTACACACATACAAGCAAAAAGGGCGCTCAATTACGGGCGCCCTTTTTGCATTATCAAGGAATATCAGAGATTACTCTTTTGCTTTCCAGTCATTGATCAGTTCGTTGATCGTTTCCTTTACCGACATGATCCGGGTGGTTCTCCACGCGTTACTGCCGGCAAAAGCGTAGCCGTTTTCGAAATTACCTTTGAATGCATTATATAAAGCAGCAATGATGCAATAGGGGCTTCTCGAAATATCGCAAGTCTTGATGCAGTTGAACGGACAGCTCTTCGGTTGCTTCAGGCCTTCTTTCACCTTCTGCAAGAATGTGCTGTGTATCGCTCTTCCAGGCATACCGACCGGACTCTTGATGATCTCGATGTCCTTTTCTTCCGCTTTTACATAGCTTTCCTTGAAAGCCTCGGAAGCGTCGCACTCGGTGGTGGGAACGAAACGGGTACCTAACTGAACGCCTGATGCTCCAAGGTCCATCACGCGTTTGATATCTTCACCCGTATAAATGCCTCCTGCTGCAATTACCGGGATTCTCTTGTTGTATTTTTCTTCGAAGTGGGATACTTCTTCTACTACCTGGGGCAACAGTTCTTCCAACGAGAAGTGCTCGTCTTCCAACTGGTTTTCCTTATAACCCAGGTGTCCACCTGCTTTCGGGCCTTCCAGCACGATTGCGTCGGGGAGGTAGTCGTAGTTGTTTTTCCATTTTTCGCAGATGATGCGTGTGGCGCGTGCGCTCGATACGATAGGTACCAGCTTCGTCACGCTGTCTTTCTTCAGGAATGAAGGTAAGTCCAGGGGCAAGCCTGCTCCACTGAAGATAATGTCTACCTTTTCTGCGATACTGGTTTTAACCAGTTCGGCAAAATCGGAAAGGGCAACCATCACGTTCACACCGATGATGCCTTTTGCTTTTTCGCGGGCTTTCCGTATTTCAGCTGCAAGACCGAGATTTCCGGCTTCTGTGTAGTTGGGAGAAAGCTTTTTATATAAGAGTCCGAGACCGGCTGCGGAGATAACGCCAATCCCACCTTCATTTGCAACGGCCGAGGCTAAGCCGGAAAGAGAGATTCCTACGCCCATTCCGCCTTGGATGATTGGAATGCGGGCCTTAAGATCCCCAATTGTTAATGTCTTCATGTGACTAAAAAATATGTTTATAAAAATACGAGGACAAAGTTAGCATAATAAACCAAAGAATGTGCAAAAAGAACTAGAATTATTGCACATCATCATGAATAATGTGCATCAATACATAAGCGGTAATAAAAAAGGGCAGAGTTTTGCCCTGCCCTCATACGGATTCTCTCGTTGAATTATTTGACCGGAATGTAACCGACTTGCTTCACCGTTGCCTGTCCTTCCGATGAAAGGATATAATCGATAAAAGGTTTTACTTTTCCTTCATTTTTCGTTTCGTAGTAGTAGAAAAGCGGACGAACGATCGGATAAGTCTTATTCTTTGCGTTCTCGAAAGACGGTTCGGTGAATGTTTTGCCGGCATCATACGATACGTGCAGCGGTTTTACCTCTTTGTTGATATAGGCCAGGCCTACGTAACCGATTGCTCCTTTTGTCTGGCTGACAGACTGGATGATGGCTCCGGTTGCGGGCATGCTCAGGATGCCGTTCATGTAGTTCTTATTCTTCAAAACGCTCTCTTTGAAGAACTCGTAGGTTCCGGAAGAGGTTTCGCGGGAATAAGCAACTATCTTCATGTCGGCGCCGCCCACTTCTTTCCAGTTTTTGATCTTTCCGGTGAAGATACCTTCCAGTTGTTCGCGGGTCAGGTTGGACACTTTGTTGGACGGGTGTACGACTACTGCTAAGGCATCGTAAGCGATAACCACTTCTTTTGTGTTCTTTTTTGCTTCCTGAAGTTTGACTTTTTCGTCGAATTTCATCTTACGGGAAGACATGGCAATATCGGTCGTTCCTTCCATCAGCGCTGAAATACCGACACCGGAGCCACCGCCGGTTACCGTTATTTTAGCTGATTTATTCTTGTTCATGAAGTTCTCTGCTTCTGTCTGGCTGAGCGGCAGGCAGGTGTCACTTCCTTTGATTTTTTGTGCAAATACATTTGATGTAAACAAACAGGCGGCCATAGCTGCCAGGATAATCGTCTTTTTCATTTCGCTAAATATGAATTAAATTTCTGTATGCAAAGTAACTACAGAAGTGTTGCAAGGGTATGAAACAGATGTTACGTTTGTATTAAAACTTGTATTGCAGGCGGAGCGTGAAGACATCATCCTTCCGATCTTTTTCATAGCCTTTCACGAAGTCGCTCTTTTCATTGAAGTTGAATTCGTAATAAGCCTGTACGCGGATATGTTTGTTGAAACGGTAAAGAGCTCCGATACCCAGGGTGCTTTGGGCAAGGTCTGTTTTGGAGGTGAAACTGTTTTCTATACCGATCTCGTTTCCTTTCAGCTTGGTGTTGGGGTCATAGGCGTCATATTTCAATACGGCAGAGAAGGGAGATGTTCCGATGTCCTGTACGAGATAGAAGAAATAGCCGATGAAGGGACGTTTGAACAGCGAGTTCTCTGGCAGGTTCTCGGGGCGTGTCCCGGTGTTCGGGCTTTTGCTACTGCCGGCGATGCCGGGTTGTGTCCCTAATAATCCTTCACCCCGGAGGGTTGTGATTCCCCAGGAACTGTGGAAGGAGAATTGTGCGTCCATGCCGATATATTCACGTTTCATGTAGGTGCCGGTTTCGCCTTTGTCGATTTCGACGAATTGTTTGCCCTGAAGCTCGTAGGCTGTCGTAGTCGGATTGTAGACACCACCGTTGTAATAGGAAACGCCTAATCCCCATTTCGCCCAGTTGCCGATTTCTTTCTCCGCTCCGAGGCGGCCGATGAAATCTTTCCGGCTGTCGGTTTCCCTGTTGATACTGTTACCGGCAAAAAGACCTGCATCCAGGCGGAGGAAGGCAAGCGGACTTGTCTTGGCAGCTCGGAGTGTCAGCATAGCACCTAAGTCGCGTTCGTCGGGGAAGAAATACTGGATGATTGTTGCACGCTCGGGCGATTCGAGGCCACTGGTAGAGTAACCGATTTCATGACCGAAAGGACGGTTGAACACACCGGCCATCAACTGGCTACGCTTGGTCCAGGGATCTTTGATACCGATATACAGGTCACGGAAACTGATGCCTTTATCGTTGGCCTCGAGCTGCACGGCGCCGGTTCCGATGCCGTCATTATATTCAAACTTCAATCGTCCGCGCCGGATACCGAAGCGGTTAAAGCCTTTATCTTCATGCTCGTTCTTATCGCCTACTTTCAGGGTGGCGTCTTCCTGTCCATATTGGAATTGTCCTTGTATATACGCAGATACTTTGAACTTGTTGAGCTTTTGGACCAGATTGCCCAGTGTCGTTGTCTCTTCTGCCAGTGAATCTACACGGGCATTCAGCTTTTCCATCTCCGGTGCTTCCTGTGCCTGCATGGCAAACGGGAGCAGGGCTAACAGGGCAAGCACTGTGATATTTGCTAATTTCATTCTTTGTTCTTTTGGGAAATGATAATTTATTGTTCTAATTTACGGTGCAAAGGAACAAGAATGCTGTTTCACATTTACGACATACATATTACATTTCTGTTACAGGTTGCCGACGACGCGGCGGGTATCTTCCGCCCGTTTCTCCAGCTCCTTGATCGTTAATGTAATAACTTTGCCTATCGGGCGATTGTTGCGGTAGGTGACGACACGCAGCCAGGTTGCGTTCTTGGGAATGCGAAGTGGGGCTTCATACTTGGGCGTGAAGTTGTCGGGGTCCGTATTATCGAATGTATAATAGATGTCGAGATTGCCCGGTTCGCTGTCCAGTGCGATCTCCAGCGAGCCGTCCTCCGTATAGCGGGGTGTAACAATTGCGTTATACATGCTACGGGCATATTTAATTTGTGCTTCATCCGCGCGCAGGAAATGCTGTTCGACACGTGGCCAGAACTGATCCCAGTTTGCCTTCTCCGGTCCGGTCCAGAGCACTTCGGCAAGTGCCCATCCGCGTGGCCAGGTCATATATTCGGCATGGCGGAAAGTCGGGACCGATTCAGCCCAGAGGTTGCCTTGTCCGCCTAAGATCATTTCAGCCGGTACGCCGTCGGGAACCGGATTGAAACTGTAGGAGTCTTTCAGGCGGCACATGGAGTAGGTGTCCGGCTCTACGGACGGCTCGCCCTGCCAGAGGTCGATGTAGCAGTGTTCGGTCGGTGTCATGATCACATGATGGCCGGCTTTGGCCGATTTGATTCCTCCTTCCATGCCGCGCCAACTCATGATGGTGGCATCGGGAGCCAGGCCGCCTTCGATGATTTCATCCCAGCCGATCAGCTTTTTCCCTTTTTCTTTCAACAGGCTTTCCATGCGGTGGATAAAGTAGCTCTGCAATTCGTTTTCGTCTTTCAGGTTCTCCGCTTTCATACGGGCTTGGCAGCGCGGGCATTTGTGCCAGAAACCTTTGAAACATTCATCTCCGCCGATATGGATATACTCGTCCGGGAAGAGGGCGGCGACTTCCGTTAACACCTTGTCCATAAACTCGAAGGTCGTCTCTTTGCCGATACAAAGCGTGTTCTCGTCTTCTCCGTAAAATTTATTTCCTACGCCGACAGTCTCAGGCGCTTTTATACAGGCCAGTTCGGGATAGGCGACAAGAGCCGCGAGGCTATGGCCCGGAACATCTATTTCCGGAATGACGCGCACATACCGCTCTGCCGCGTAGGCCAGCACTTCTTTCACGTCATCTTGCGTGTAGAAGCCTCCGTAAGTCGCCTCTTCGCCGGGCAGCTGCTTTTCGCGTTGCCACCATTGTCCTACGCGGGGCGCACGCCAGGCACCGACCTCCGTCAGGCGGGGCAGCGATTTTATTTCCAGGCGCCAGCCCTGGTCGTCGGTCAGATGCCAGTGGAAGACATTCATCTTGTATTCGGCCAGTTGGTCGATATATTTCTTCACTTCCTCTTTGGTGAACCAGTGCCGGCTGACGTCCAGCATCAGTCCACGCCAGGCAAACTGCGGTTTGTCGGTGATGTCGGCGCATGGGATTGTCCAGTCGAAGCCCTCCTGTTTCCGGTCGCTCTTTATCTGTGGGGGAAGCATTTGCAACAAAGTCTGCACACCGTAGAAGATTCCGGCAGGCTGGTGTGCGGTAATGATGACGTCGCCGTGTTTGACCAGCAGGTGATAGCCTTCTGCTCCGAGTGTCGCATCGTCTGTCAGCTCGAATTTGATGTTCCCGTGTTTCTCAACCGGTATTTCGAAACCGGTGGCGGGAGCTGTCTTGTTGTTCAGGTAATGCGCGATCTTCAGCAGTTCCGGATTGGACGAGTCGAGCGTGATTGCGGCACGGCGTGTAAGGTTGAAAAAGTCATTCTTTAATGTAATCTCTTGCGGAGCAGGAATCAAGGCAAGTTTATCCTGATTTGTTATTCCCTGTTTGTTGGAACAGGATATGAAGCCTGACAGCAGGCTTGCAACGGCAAGTATGAATAGCGACTTTTTCATTCTTATATGTGTTTTATGATTTGAGCGCGAAGATAGAGATTCTATTTCACAAAGCCAATCTTTGGCCGGGGTTTATCAGTTAAGCTCTTTTTGCTTTGCAATTCAGCCAGCGTTTGGTTTATCAGTTCCAATTGCATACGGGTGTCGTCGTTGATGTCGTTGTAATCGGCAAAGACTTCTTCGATATATTCTTTGAGTTCTTTTACTTCATTTTGGAGTAGGGTGAAATCATTTTCTCTTGATTGAATGGGGAATTGTCTGATGAGTACGAATGCACGCATGATTCCTCTATTGATTTCAATGGCAATATCGGATTTGAGTACACTACTGAGCATCGCTACACCTAATTCTGTAAAAGCAAAAGGTAAATACTTAATGTTAGAACCTCTTCCTCTGTTCAAGATGCCAAGGTGGCATCTTGAAAGTTCCTCCCGAGTTAACTCAAACATAAAATCATCCCCTTCAAATCGTTTCATATTACGTCGAACAGAACGTTTTAATTGGGCTGTTTCAACTCCATAGAGCTCAGCCAGATCGAAATCTAACATGACTTTATATCCTCTGATCTCATAAATCTTGTTCTGGATAACTTGTAATTCTTCCATTTTTAGTAAAGGTTTATATTTACGTTGCGAAGATAGACATTAAAGTGAAGGGAACAAATTAATAGCCGGATATAATAAACAAGAGGTGCAGTATATTGAGAACTACACCTCTTGTTTAGAATGTAAGGGGTCTTTTGGCTTACTCTTATTCTCCGGAGTGAAATCAGAACTTCCAGCCAAGATTGATCTGAAGTACACCGTTGCGGGATTTTTCTCCTCCCCAGTTTATATTTTCTCCTCCGAGATTCATATCATCGTCCGAGAGTATATTGGTTAGTCCGATATTATAGTTCATGGAGACCAATAAGCCGGAACTAAACTGATAACCAAGTCCGAGACCTAAAGCAACATCGACTTTATTGTATAAATCTTTTGTCTTAACGGAACCACTGACCTTTCCCTCGGATGCGGAAATCTTGGAACCGACCAGAAAGCCGAACTGAGGACCGGCAAAAGCGTAAAACCCTTCATATAAGTAGGCTTTTGCATAAATCGGAATATTCAGATAATCATTTTTGAATTTCGCAGTAGTTCCACTTTCTGATACTTTTATACCTTGCATAGAATAGTAAATGCCCGGTTCGATAGCAAATTGGGGATTAAGAGGAAACTCAGCTGCGACACCGATGTTTAGTCCCGGTTTCATGTTTCCCCCGTCACTGTTTGTCATGGTAGCCAGATTCAATCCGACTTTCGGGAGGAAATGAACTTCTTGTGCACTAATCTGTAAAGAGACAAACAGAAACAACAATAAAGCAATCTTCTTCATAATGGATGATGTTTTAATGATTAATAGATAAACAACCTTTCTTAAATAAAAAAGTCGCGCTATATTATAACGCGACTTTTCATTGAAATATTATTTCTTGTGCTCTTCAATCCACTTCCGTGCATTCACGAAACCTTCGATCCAGGGAGTGACTTCGTCGCTATTGCGGCGATCTTCCGGATAGTAACCGCACTGCCAGGGGAACATGGCGCGTTCCAGGTGAGGCATCATAGCCATGTGGCGGCCGTCGTGCGAGCAAACACCGGCAACCGACCAGGGCGAACCGTTCGGGTTGGCGGGATAGCCTTCGTAGTTGTACTTCAGCGCGATGTGGTATTCCTTTTCTTCGTACGGGAAAGAGAACTTGCCTTCTCCGTGCGTGATCCAGATACCCAACTTCAAACCGCTCATCGAGCCGAACATAACCGAATGGTTCTTCGGAATCTCGACCGTGATGAAGTTCGATTCGAGCTTGTGCGAATCGTTGTGCAACATCTTATGTTTCTTTTCATGCTCCGGATAAACCACGCCTAACTCGGCCATCAGCTGGCAACCGTTACAGATACCCAAACTCAGCGTGTCGGGACGTGCATAGAAGTTATCCAATGCCTTCTTCGCTTTCTCGTTATATAAGAAACCGCCGGCCCATCCTTTGGCAGAACCCAAGACATCGGAGTTGGAGAAACCGCCGCAGAAGACGATCATATTTACATCTTCCAGCGTCTCGCGTCCGGAAGCCAGGTCGGTCATGTGAACGTCTTTCACATCGAAACCGGCCAGATACAGGGCGTAAGAAGTCTCGCGTTCGCACTGGCAACCCTTTTCACGGATAACAGCAGCACGGATTCCGCTCTGGCCTTTGCGGTCGGCTGTCAGGCCGTAGGTAGATAACTTACCGGTGAAGTTCTTCGGATATTTGAATTCCAGCGGCTGCATCTTATAGTTTTCGAAGCGGTTACCAGCACATACGCTGCCACTCTGCTTGATATCCAGCTTGTAAGACGATTCGTACCAGACGTCACGCATATAGTCGATGCCGAAATGATACTGGATGCCTTCTTTGGAAACCAGGATATGACGTTCGCTGGTCGGCTTGGCGATAGCGGCAAAGCCTACGCCTGCTTCTTCCATCAGCTTCTCGAATGCTTTCTTGTCTTTCACCTGAACCAGGATACCCGGGTTTTCGGCAAACAGGATCTTGACGATATCCTGTTCGGACAGCTTGTCCAGATTTACTTCCAGACCACCTTCGACGTTGGCGAAACACATCTCGAGCAATGTCGTGATCATACCGCCGGCCGAGATATCGTGTCCGGCCAGGATCAGGCCCTTTTCGATTGCATCCTGGACTGCGTTGAACGCGTCGGCGAAATATTCGCTGTCCTTTACGGTCGGCACTTCGTTGCCCAGCTTGTTCAACACCTGTGCAAGAGCCGAACCGCCCAGCTTCATCGTGTCGAACGAGAAGTCTATATAATATATGTAAGAATTCTTTTCGTGCGCCAATACCGGAGAAACGATCTTGCGGATGTCGCTCACCTCTGCACCTGCCGAGATGATAACCGTACCCGGAGCGATCACCTTGTCATCGCCATACTTCTGCGTCATCGACAAAGAGTCTTTGCCTGTCGGGATATTGATGCCTAAGGCACAGGCAAAGTCAGATGCCGCCTGAACAGCCGTATAGAGGCGGGCGTCTTCACCTTCGTTGCGGCACGGCCACATCCAGTTGGCACTCAAGGAAACACCAGCCAACTTGTCGGCCAGCGGAGCAAAGACGATGTTCGTCAGCGACTCTGCGATCGCCATAACCGAACCGGCAGCCGGATCGACCATTGCCACCTGCGGAGCGTGACCGATAGAAGTGGCGATACCCGCTTTCCCACGATAGTCCAACGCTACTGCACCCAAGTCGCTCAACGGCAACTGCAATTCACCCTGGCACTGCTGGCGGGCAATCTTGCCTGTCACGGAACGGTCCACCTTGTTGGTCAACCAGTCCTTACATGCCACAGCTTCCAGTTGAAGCACGTTTTCCAGATAATGGTGCAGTTCGGATTCCTTGTAAACTACCGGAGCATAGGTCTCTTCAACCGTATGGTCCTTCATGATCGTTCTCGGCGGTTTACCGAACATATATTCGAGTTTGATGTCGATCGGTTTCACACCGTCAGCCTGTTCGAAGACAAACTTCATGTCGTTGGTCGTTTCACCTACGACATACATCGGAGAGCGTTCGCGGTCAGCGATACGTTTTACGCGGGCAACATCTTCTTCCTTCATCAGCAAGCCCATACGTTCCTGGCTTTCGTTACCCACAATTTCCTTGGCGGAAAGCGTCGGATCGCCAACAGGCAACTGGCTCATGTCGATATGTCCTCCGGTAGCTTCCACCAGCTCGGACAGACAGTTCAGATGGCCGCCTGCGCCGTGGTCGTGGATAGAGATGACCGGATTGTTGTCCGACTCGGCAATGGCACGGATTACGTTGGAAACACGTTTCTGCATTTCCGGGTTGGCACGCTGTACGGCGTTCAGCTCGATACCGCTGGTGTACTGGCCTGTGTTCACCGATGAAACGGCGCCGCCGCCCATACCGATGCGGTAGTTGTCACCACCTAACAGCACGACCTTTTCGCCCGGTTCGGGATCACCCTTCAGCGCGTCGCGCATATTGGCATAACCTACACCGCCGGCAAGCATGATCACCTTGTCGTATCCATATTTCTTGTTGTTCTCTTCATGTTCGAATGTCAGTACCGAACCGCAGATCAGCGGTTGTCCGAACTTGTTACCGAAATCGGAAGCTCCGTTCGACGCCTTGATCAGAATCTGTTCCGGAGTCTGGTACAGCCAGGGGCGCGGGTCGAGGATCTTTTCCCATTCGCGGGCACCTTCGGTACGCGGGTAAGCAGTCATGTAGACAGCCGTTCCGGCAATCGGAAGCGACGCCTTACCACCGCCCAGACGGTCGCGTATCTCACCGCCCGAACCCGTTGCTGCGCCGTTGAACGGTTCTACGGTTGTCGGGAAGTTGTGTGTTTCGGCTTTCAGCGAGATAACCGATTTGATTTCCTTCACTTCATAGAAATCAGGTTTGTCGCCGCTTGCCGGTGCAAACTGTTCGATCACCGGGCCTTCGTTGAACGCCACGTTATCTTTATAGGCGGAAACCAACTTGTTCGGGTTCTCCGCCGAAGTTTTCTTAATCAGGTTAAAGAGGGAGCTTTCTTTCTCTTCTCCGTCGATGATGAACGTACCGCCGAAGATCTTGTGGCGGCAGTGTTCCGAGTTTACCTGCGCAAAGCCGTACACTTCGCTGTCGGTCAGCCGGCGTTCCAGCTTCTGGCTCACTTCGTTGAGGTAAGCTACTTCTTCGTCGCTCAACGCCAGTCCTTCCTGCTTGTTGTAGGCGGCGATATCTTCGATATAGACAATCGGGTCCGGTTGTTTACTGATCGTGAAGATGTCCTGGTTCAGACCGTTGTAGATGCGTTGCAACATCGGGTCGTGTTCGGCTTCGCCCGATGAAACGGGGAAGTATTCCTCGATGCGTGCGATGCCTGTGAGTCCCATATTCTGGGTGATTTCCACAGCATTCGTACTCCAGGGGGTAATCATTTCCCGGCGCGGTCCCACGTACCAGCCTTCCAGCGTTTCAGCCTGGAGAGGTTTTGCCTCGCTAAACGCCCAAACTAATTTTTCTACATCTTCAGGAGAGAAAGCGTGTGCAGCCTCCACAGCCAGCACCGTCTTTGTAGGAGATTGAAAGAATAGAATCATATCGTCGATTTATTAATGGTATTCCGTTCGTGCAAGAGATAACAAAGGATATCCCTCGCTTACAGGGTGCAAAGATAGTAATTTACTATTTAATATCGGCCTATTGCGCGATCTATTCTTTTCTTCTGCCTTGTGTGGATTTCCGTTGTGCCATTGTGCCGGAAGTTTCATCATGGCGAAGTCGTCGTGTCACTATTTTGCCAACGACTTGCTATCCCTTTGGCAAAGTTTTGCCATGCGCGTGGCAAGACTCTGCCATGCTGTTGGCAAGGCTTTGCCATTAGGATGGCAGGACTGTGCCATTAAGGTGGCAAAAGAGCTTGCTTCCGGGAATAACGGAAAGATATGCTTATGAGGAAATTAAAAGTCCCGGAAGGCGGAACTGCCGACCAGGCAGGCGAGCATCGACAGGATATCGAGGCGCACCAGGTGGTTGCGTATCTCGCTGAGGGCTTTGGAGATATGTTTTTCGACCGCCTTCTCGCTAATTTCCAGCCGGGCGGCTATTTCTTTGTTTCGCAGGTTCTCTTCGCGGCTCATTTTATAGACCTTCCGGCATTGGGGCGGGAGGGTTTCGACGAAGGAGTCGATTTCGTTTGTGATCTCTTTCAGGAGGAGCGTGTCGTGCTGGTTGTAGCTGAGGATTTCGCGGTTGATCAGTTCGTCGATCGTGTCCGCTCCTTCGATACGTCTTTGCATCAGGGCGGAGTTGAGGTAGTTGATCGAACGGTTGTAGACGGAACGGTAGAGGTAGGGTTTGATCGGCTCATCGAAATCGATCTCATCCTTTTTGGCCCAGAGCGCCATAAAGACATCCTGCGTGATGTCTTCCGCGGTCTGCCAGTTGTTGACGAAGCGGAAGGCGTAAGTGGTCAGCATCTGAAAATAGGTGTTAAACAGCTGCCCGAACAGAGACATGTCGCCGTCTCTGCTGCGTGACCCTTTCAGGCTGTTTTCTTCCCGTTTCATCATAAGTTTTTGCTTCTCTCTGAATATTATTTAGCAAAAATAGAATTTTTTTCAATTCGGGGTAGGGATATTCCCTTTTGTTTTGTGATAGATATAAAAGATGTAATAGAAATATGAACGATATAGTACTGAAATATTTACGTGGTGATGCTTCGGAAGAAGAAAAAGAACAGCTTCTCGACTGGCTCAGGGCAAGCGAGGCGAACAAACGGTCTTTTTCCGAAACCAGGGATCGCTGGTTGGAAACGGAAGAGACTCTGGTGTCCGGACAGGATTATGTGAAGCAGGCGTTTGCCCGTTTCACGGCCGGGGTGGAGAAGGAGGAAAAGAAACGGAAACAGCTCCGTCTATCCTATTATATAAAGGTAGCCGCCTCTGTCGCCCTGTTGTTGGTCTGCTCGCTGGGCAGCTACTTCGCCGGACAAAAGCGGTTCTTCAACCTCTCTCCGGAAGAGCAGTTGGTGATGAACCGCGTCATCATGGGGAAAGACAGCAAAGGCTCCGTGACCTTGCCGGACGGAACGACCGCTTGGCTGAATGCCAACAGTGTGCTGACTTATCCGGAGCATTTTCCGTCAGGCAAGCGCCAGGTGCAGCTGGAAGGAGAAGGCTATTTCGAAGTCGTGCGGAATGAACAGGCCCCTTTCCTTGTCGAAACGGACGGGATGACGGTGAACGTGCTGGGAACCCACTTCAATGTGCGTAACTATAAAAACAAGGAAACGGTCGAGACAGCTTTACTTTCGGGAAAGGTGGAAGTCTTGTTGCCCGGATTGAATAAGAGAATCATCTTGAAACCCAACCAGAAGATTTCCTGTAACAAACAGAACGGTGTTTATCATCTGGCCGAAGTGGATGCTTCCGACTATATAATCTGGATCGGTGACAAGCTGGTTTGCACGAACGAAAAGCTGTCGGTTGTGCTGCACCGGATGAAGCATTGGTATAACCTGGATATAGAATGCCGGAAAGGGGTGCCGCTCGATCAACGTCTGTCGTTGACGATCCGGAAAGAATCGCCGGAAGAAATCCTGAAGCTACTGGCCCTGATCAGTCCGATCCGTTATACGATCGATGGAGATAAGATAATTATAAGTCCCAAATAATAACGTTAAAGAGAATTGCCTATGATCTAAAATTCGGAGAAACATTAAAAAATCAGGCGGATGTTACCAGCATCCACCTGATGTAAACTAAACAAACCGCTCTCAAATGTAAAAGCGCGAGAGCAAAATGTAAAACTTTAAACATTCAAATGTATGAAAAAAAAGTCCACGTATGGAATTGCCATACCTATTCTTAACATTAATTTATTCAGGAAAATGAAGCTAATACTTTTATTTGTCACCATTTCCCTTTTGCAACTGTCCGCAGTTGAAAGTTATGCCCAGAACGCAAAGATCAATCTGAGCTTGTCTGACGTGACACTCGAAGAGGCGATCCGGACTATTGAAGCGAAGACGCAATTTGTATTCTTCTTCAATAACTCGGCTGTCGATATGACGAAACATGTTAACCTCGATGTCAAAAACGGGAATATTAAGGAAGTACTGAACCAGATATTGTCTTCTTATCAATATCGCATAGAAGATAATAAGATCGTCCTCTTGGGCGCTGTACAGCAGGACGGTAAGATCACCGGTGTCGTTTCGGACAATTTCGGCCCGATTGCCGGTGCCAATGTTGTCGTGAAGGGAACGACGAACGGGACGATTACCGATATGAACGGTAATTTCTCGCTCGATGCCCCGAAGGGCGCCAGGTTGGAGATCTCTTATATCGGTTATATCACAAAAGAACTGACTGTTGGCGACCAGACAAACTATACGATCCAGCTCGCTGAAGATTCACAGGCGCTGGAAGAAGTAGTCGTTGTCGGCTACGGTACGGAGAAGAAAGTGAACGTGATCGGTTCGATCGCCCAGATCGGTAGTGAGAAACTGGAAAACCGTTCGACTCCGCAGTTGTCGAATGCCCTGACCGGACAGATGGCGGGTGTGACCGTTATCCAGCGTTCGGGACGTCCGGGTGATAGCGGCGGCGAGATCCGTGTGCGTGGTGTCGGCACGTTTACCAGTGCGGACGACGATAAGGCGGCAACCAAGTCGGATGCATTAGTCCTGATCGATGGTATTCCGGGCAAGCTGAACGATGTCAGCTCGGAAGATGTCGAATCGATCTCCGTGTTGAAGGATGCTTCTACGGCTGCTATCTACGGATCGCGTGCTGCAAACGGGGTTATCCTGGTGACGACGAAGACCGGTCGGGAAGGTAAAGTGTCCGTTGGCTATAACGGATATGTCGGTTTCAATACGCCGACCGCACTGCCCGAATTTGCGGATACCTGGCAATATGCCACTCTCTATAACGAAGCCGTAGGACGTGAAGCCTATACGCCGGAAGAAATCCAGAAGTTCAGGGACGGAAGCGATCCGGACCATTATGCCAATGCACGCTACCTGGATGAAGTGTTCTCACGCAAGGGCTTGCAGACCGGACATGACGTGACGGTGAACGGCGGTAATGCGCAGAACCGCTACATGGTGTCGTTCGGCTACCTGAAACAGAACGGTATCGTGGAAAAGAACGATTACCAGCGCTATAACGCCCGTGTCAACCTGATCAACGAGCTCCTGCCGGGATTGAAGCTGACCACACGCCTCTCGGGTATGTACGGCAATCGGAAGGAACCGATGGCTCCGGGTGGTGACGATGCCAACAGTATGTTGATCCTTATTCAGAAAGCATTGCGTTTCCCCGGCCTGACTCCGACTATTCTGTCAGACGGTACTTTTGGTGCCGGACGTGAATTGCACGGGACGCCTGCCGGATGGATCAAAAGCGATTCTTTCTATGAAAATCCGGAATTCTCGATGAATGCGAATGTCCGTCTGGATTATAATCCGATAAAAGACTTGCAGTTGTCTGCAATCGGCGCTTATACCTATACGAACTCGGAAGAACGTACATACCGTTCGACCATGAAACTGACAGGTGACCGCGTATTAGGCCCTTCCGAACTGAAGCACAAAATGGGAAAGACGATCTATAAGACTTTCCAGGCTACGGCTGAATATAATAAGACGTTCGGCGGACATTCTTTCGGAATCCTGGCCGGTTATTCCTGGGAACAGGAAGACTACCGCTATGTGCAAGGCTCACGCGATAAATTCCCCGGTAACGACCTGCCTTATCTGAATGCCGGTTCACCGGATAACCAGAAGTCCGAAGGTACGGGCAATGCCTGGGCGATCCAGTCTGGTTTCGGCCGTCTCCGCTATAACTTCAACGAACGCTATTTGTTCGAATCGACAGTCCGTTACGACGGTTCTTCCCGTTTCCCGAAAAGCAAGAAGTTTGGTTTCTTCCCGTCTTTGGCTGCCGGTTGGAGACTTTCGGAAGAAAACTTCTTCAAGGAAAACGAATCGTTGGGCTTTATCTCCAACCTGAAGCTGAAAGCATCATGGGGACGCTTGGGTAACCAGAATATCGGTAATTATCCGTATCAGTCCGTGTATGAACTGGGCCAGAACTATCCGTTCGGCGATACCTATGCACAAGGTGCTGCTGTTACGACAGCTGTCGACCCGACAATCAAATGGGAAGAAACGGAAACGATCGACGGTGGTCTGGAGACTATTTTATGGAACGGCCTGTTGAGCGTGAACGCTTCTTACTTCACCCGCCGTACATACGACATCCTGTATAAACCGAGCGGAAGCGTTTCCTCTGTCCTGGGACAGAAGATCTCGGAAATGAACACCGGAGAGCTGAAGAACTTCGGTTGGGAATTTGAAGTCGGACATCGCAATAAGATCGGTGATGTTACTTATAATGTAAACGCCAACTTGTCTATCATCAAGAATAAGCTGACCACTTTAGGTGTCGGTAACGTAGAACAGCTGAACGGCCTGGTCGGTAACGGCAGCGACCTGTTTGTGGGTTATCCGATCAATATGTACTACGGTTACCTGTCGGACGGCGTGTTCCTGGATGAGAACGATATTAAAGGTTGGCACGACCAGAGCAAAGTGACGCCCAACCCGCAGCCCGGAGACATCCGTTATAAAGATATCAGCGGCCCGGACGGTGTGCCCGATGGTAAGATCGATCCGAACTACGACCGTGTTTACTTAGGTTCACGCATTCCGAAGTTCACGTTCGGTCTGAACCTGGGTGTGGAATATAAAGGTTTCGACCTGGCTGTCCTGTTGCAGGGCGTAGCCGGTGTGACCGGTATGCTCGACGGCTTTGCCGGCTGGGCGTTCAGAGGCGACGGTAATATCCAGAAATGGCAGGCGGAAGGACGGTTCGACCCGGCTAATCCGACCCGCTACCCGGCTTATCCGAGACTGGAGGACCTGAGTAACTCTACGACTCCGAACATTGTTACATCTGATTTCTGGACACAGAATGCTTCTTATATCCGTTTGAAGAACGTCCAGTTGGGTTATTCTATCCCGAAAAAGATGTTACAGGCGGCCAAAATCACGAACTTACGCGTGTATGTTCAGGCCGAGAATCCTTTGTGCTGGAATAAGTATAAACCAGGATGGGACCCGGAAATCAATACCTCCGGACAGTATTATCCGATATTGGCAACTTATACAATTGGTGTAAACTTTAAATTCTAAAAGTCATGAAACGAATTAAATATTTCATTTTTACCTTGCTGGCAGCTACGATAACTTTCGTATCGTGTGACCTGGACCGGAGTCCGCTGGATAAGTTCGCAGAAGATGTGTTCTGGACCAGCGAAGATAACGCCGAACTGGCTCTGACCGGGGTCTATAAAGGAGAAATCCTGTTTAACTCTCCGGAGTATACGCCGACCGACTGGTGGTCGTACGGTGGTCTGATCTTTATGGAATTCCCGACGGATAATGCTTACGACCGTCGCGGGACGAACTCCAATTTCCATAAGATGACAAACGGAGCTTTATTGTCGAATAATGCTTATACGGAAGCGTATTGGAAAAATTCATATACCAAGATTGCTCGTTGCAACCGCTTTCTGGAAGGTATTGTCAATTTGAGCAATCCGGCTGTCGTAGCCCGTTTCACGGCTGAAGCCCGTTTTATCCGTGCCGCCCAGTACTTCTATCTGTCCCAGTTCTTCCAGGATGTGCCTTTGGTAACGAAGGTGCTGACGAAAGATGAGGCCAATACGGTGGCGAAAACATCGAAAGCGGATATAACCGAGTTTATTATTAAGGAGTTCACGGAAGCTGCTGCCGACCTGCCCCGCTTCAAGGATCTGAAAGGATCTGAAACCGGACGTGCCAGCAAGCAGGCTTCACTGGCTTTCCTGGGACGTACCCTGCTGGCAGCTAAAAAGTACAGCGAAGCTGCCGCCGCTTATAAGCAGATTATAGACCTGGGCGACAACGCGATCGACCCGGACTATGCCTCCCTTTTCTTACCGTCAAACGAAAACAGCAGCGAGAATATCTTTTCAACGCAGTATTTGCAGGACCAGGCCGGTAACGCCCTGCCGCAGCATGCTTTCCCCGTAAAAGACGGTGGTTGGTGTCTGATTAACGTGGCAGCCGGTTTGTTTGAAGCCTATCAGTTCAGAGACGGAACGCCGTTTAGCTACGACAGTCCGCAGTACGACCCGGAAAACTTGGGTAAAAACCGCGACCCGCGTCTGGATTATACGATCTATTATAACGGATCGACCTTCAAAGGCGCTGTCTACGACTGTCATCCGGATTCTCAAAGCCCGGATAAGATCATGGGCGGGCAGACCACGCAGACCGGTCTGATGATGCGTAAGTATTTCGACGAAACATTCTCCGGTGACCTGAACAGCTATGGCGGAAATGTTCCTGTTATCCGTTACGCCGAAGTCCTGCTGAGCTACCTGGAAGCCAAACTGGAAGCCGGCGATGCTATCACGCAAGCGCTGCTGGATGAAACCATCAATAAGGTAAGAGGTCGTGCATCTGTACAGATGCCGGCAATCACGGAAGTGAATGCCGCAAAGTTGCGTCCTATCCTCCGGAACGAACGCCGCGTCGAACTGGCAATGGAAGGCGTCCGCTATTGGGACTTGCTCCGTTGGGGTATTGCGCATGAAGCATTAAATGGCGATATTTACGGTGCTCCTTTCCCCGGCTCGAAACGCGTAAGCGCCAGACCGGACGGAGAAGTGGACAAATACGGCAGATGGTGGGTGAACAGCCGCGCTTTCCGTCAGGATCAGGACTATAAATGGCCGATCCCGCAATCCGAACAGGATATTAATCCGAACTTGCGATAAATAAAAACATCAAAAAGTATATATCATGAAATCAACAACATTGTTAGGTCTTGGAGCATCTGTGTTTCTCCCTTGTCTGGCTTTCGGGCAGAAAGAGGCGAAGCAGCAGACGCCGAATGTGATCTTTATTTATGCAGACGACCTGGGATATGGCGATTTGCAGTGTTACGACGGTACGCGGGTGGAAACGCCGAACGTGAATAAACTGGCCTCTACCGGTATCCGTTTCCAGAATGCGCATGCGACGGCTTCCACCAGTACGCCTTCGCGCTACTCGATGTTGACCGGCGAATATGCATGGCGGAAGGCTGGTACGGATATCGCAGCCGGGAATGCCGGTATGATTATCCGTCCGGAACGTTATACGATTGCCGATATGTTCAAGAACAGCGGATATGCGACGGCTGCGATCGGTAAATGGCATCTGGGCCTGGGCGACAAGGATGGCGAGCAGGATTGGAATGCCCCGCTGCCTACGGCTTTGGGCGATCTGGGCTTCGATTATTCTTATATTATGGCTGCAACGGCCGACCGTGTGCCTTGTGTATTCATCGAGAACGGATGTGTAGCCAATTATGATCCGTCTGCCCCGATCGAAGTGAGCTACAAGGCTCCTTTCGAAGGCGAACCGCTCGGCAAGGATCATCCCGAACTGCTTTATAACCTGAAGCACAGCCACGGGCATGATATGGCAATCGTGAACGGCATCGGTCGTATCGGTTATATGAAAGGGGGCGGCAAGGCGCTTTGGAAAGACGAGAACATCGCCGATTCCATCACGACCCATGCAATCGACTTTATTAAGCAGCATAAAGATAATCCTTTCTTCATGTATTTTGCGACCAACGATGTGCATGTACCTCGTTTCCCGCACGAACGTTTCCGCGGGAAAAACCCGATGGGGCTGAGAGGCGATGCGATCGTCCAGTTCGACTGGAGTGTCGGACAGATCGTGGATGCATTGGAAAAATTAGGCTTGCGTGAGAACACGTTGATTATCCTTTCCAGCGACAATGGCCCGGTGCTTGACGACGGTTATGACGATCAGGCCGAAGAACTGGCCGGAGACCATAAACCGGGCGGCCCGTTGCGTGGCGGTAAATACAGTGCATTCGAGGCGGGTACCCGCATCCCGGCAATTGTGAACTGGCCGGATCGGATCAAGAAAAGCCAGGTGTCGGACGTGCTGGTTTCACAAATCGACTGGTTCCGCTCGATGGCCGAGCTGATTGGCGCAACGTTGCCGAAAGGCGCTGCCCCTGACAGCTACAACCGTTTGGGCAATTGGTTGGGTACGGACAAGACCGACCGCCCTTGGGTGATCGAGCAGGCTAACGATCATACGTTGTCTGTCCGCACGAAAGACTGGAAGTATATCGAGTCCAGCGATGGTCCGTCTATGATCCAGTTCGGTCCGAAGATTGAAACCGGCTACCAGAAAGCGCCGGCTCTCTATGATATGCGTAAGGTGAATGAACAGGAAAATGAGGCGGAAGCACATCCTGAAATTGTATATCGCTTGCAGGAAATCCTGAAAGACGTGCGCAACCGCCATTATAAACTGTAAGGACATAAACACACTTGTAAAGAATGGCTTGAAACTTTTGTTTCAGGCCATTTTTTTGTTTTTACGTTTTTTTATCGGGAATACGCCTTATCTTTGCAGTGCATTAGGCAGAAAAAAGAAGGACGATGCTGGGATTGATAAGTAAAGGAATTGTGATCGGTGTATTGGTTTCCGCCCCGATGGGCCCGATCGGTATGCTGTGTATACAAAGAACGCTGAACAAAGGACGCTGGCACGGGTTTGTCACCGGATTGGGGGCTGCCTTGTCGGATGTGATCTATGCCGCGCTGACCTGCCTGGGGATGGGAGTGGTCGTGAACTTTGTCGAAGCGAATCAGGCGCCGCTCCAGTTGGTCGGCAGTATCGTATTAGGTGTTTTCGGCTATTACATTTTCCAGTCTAATCCCGTACGGAACCTAAAAAAGCGGCGGGAGAAAAAGTTATCGTTTACACAGGATTTTATTACAGCTTTTCTTCTTACCTTTAGCAACGTCTTAATCGTGCTGTTATATATCGGTCTGTTTGCCCGCTTCGGTTTTGTCTTGCCGGAACATTCGGTCTGGATGCTGTTAGGAGGCATTGGTTTTATCGGAGTGGGAGCTGTACTCTGGTGGTTCGGGATCACTTACGTAATAGCTAAATTGAAGAAATGGTTTAATGTGCGAGGTATATGGTTATTGAATCGGATCGTGGGATCGGTGATTATTGTGCTGGCTGTTATCGGGGCGGTGTCTGTGTTGCTGACCTCTTATTTCCATTTACCATTACTCCAAATCTATAATTAAAATGAAGAAACTGAAAGTCCCTTATTTGGCAACGCTGGATGTCCTGGACCTGTCGTCCGTAGGCTTCTTGATGGAGAAAGCCCAGCGAGAGTATATCGACGTGATTAACTGGGAAGAATATCCCTATAAACCTATCGTGGCATTCGATATTGCAAGGTCGGATGTCAATCTGTATATCCGTTATTTTGTAAAAGGAAACTCCTTGAAAGCGCTACATGAAGTAGACGGCTCACCTGTCTATACGGACAGCTGTGTCGAGTTCTTTATGAAACGGGTGGATGACTGCAATTACTACAACTTCGAGTTTAACTGTATCGGTACGTGCGACGCGTCACGCCGGGAATCCCGTGATGTCAAACAGTCTCTGTCGCCGGAAGAATACGCTTCTATCCGTCGCTATTCGGCATTGGAGCATGTCGCTTTCGCTGAAAAATTAGGTGTGCATGCCTGGGAACTGGTTGTCGCTATCCCTTTTCGCGTGATGGGGCTCGATCCGGAAAACCTGCCGGAAAAGATTATGGGTAACTTCTATAAATGTGCGGATGATACCGAATTCCCGCATTTCGTCAGCTGGAGCCCGATCGATCTGCCTTCGCCCAATTTCCATTGCCCGGAATTCTTCGGGGAGATCTATTTATAAAATGAAATGTAACTTTACATTATCCCGGTGAGTGGTGAAAAATGATAATGTAAAGTTACATTATGGCTTTTTGATGGTGAAAGTCGATAATGTAAAGTCGCATTATGGCTTTTCAATAGTGAAAGTTGATAATGTAAGGTTACATTATGGCTTTTCGATACTTAAAACAGATAATGCAGATCAACATTATGGGATTTCGATACTGAAATGCGATAATGTTGATCTGCATTATTATTTTGCACCGGTACGGTTTAGAGCTTTACTTCCGAGATACTGGCATTGCCCGCAGTCATCACGATGCGGATGTCGCTGGCGGTGGTGCCTTTGAACCGGTATGTCTTCAGCTCGTTTGTCGCATCGACCGTTCCTTCGTAAACAGTCAGGAACTGGCCGCCGCCGCCGGATAGCTGGATTTCGAATCGGGCATCTTTGCTTTTTTCTTTCCAGGCAATCGCTATGCTGTTGGGCGAAGCGTTGTTTTCGAGTGCGAAGGTGATGTATTCGCCTTCGTTGGCTTTCCAGGCTGTGGACAGGTTACCGTCCAGGACTCGTGCCGCCGTCTCCTGTGAGGAACTGGCTATTACGGATCTTTGCTGATGGGCGGAGGCGGATGAGGCAGCCTGTTCTTTCCCGTACTCTACCACCGTGAAACGGTCGTTCAGGCGGATGTCTTCGGAAGAGGCTCCGACCATTACTTTGAAATCTCCCGGTTCGACAACCCAATGATTGTCGCTGTTCAGCAGTTGCAGGTCGCGCGGCTCGATGGTGAAGGTCACCTCTTTTGTCTCGCCCGGATTCAGATGGACGCGGTCGAAGCCGCAAAGGTTCTTTTCGTAGGTCGTGACGGAGCTGAGGACGTCACGCACATATAACTGTACGACCTCATCGCCGGCGCGTTTACCCGTATTGGTCACTTTGCAGCGTACGGTGACCGGTTGGATCTGTGTGACGACAGACGGATGGATGGAAATATCCGAATACTCGAATGTCGTGTAGCTCAGCCCGTAGCCGAACGGATACAGGGGGCCGTTTACGCGGGACATATTGCCGTCCAGCCCCTTGTTGCCTCCTCCGTCGATCTGTGCGTTCGGCTTGGTTGGGAAGTTGAAAGGAATCTGTCCGACTGTCTTGGGGAAGGTCACGGTCAGCTTGCCGCCCGGGTTGTAGTCGCCGAACAGGACATCCGCAATAGCTGTACCGCCTTGCGAGCCCGGATACCAGGCTTCGAGGATAGCCGGAACATATTTGTCCGCCCAATTGATCGAGAGCGGACGCCCGTTGATCAGGATCAGCACGACTGGTTTGCCTGTTGCGGCAACTGCCTGGAGAAGGTCGAGCTGGCGGCCCGGCAGTTCCAGGCTGGAGCGCGATTTGTTTTCTCCGCAGGTACGGCTACTACCACCGAGTACAACAACTGCTACGTCGCTCTTCCGGGCGTTTTCGACCGCTTTGTCTATTTCGTTCTGCTCTTCGCTTGTCAGCGGGTAACGGTATAGTTCCGATTCCGGCCAGTTGGCGTCAACCAGGTCGCAACCTTTGGTGAAAAGCACTTCCGTACCCGGTTTTACTTTCTTTTGGATACCTTCCAGAACGGTTGTCACGTCTACGGCGAGCGGGCCGTAGTGTGTCAGGGCATAGGCTCCTTCATCGGCGTTCGGGCCGCATACGGATATTTTGGAAACACTGTTTATATCCAACGGGAGGACAGCATTTTCGTTCTTCAGCAAAACAAGCGATTCTTTGGATGCCTGCAAGGCTACCTGCTGGTTTTCGGCGCTGTTCACCTCCTTGTCAGCCTCTTTCAGGTCGATCTGGTAAGGCCGGTCGAACAGTCCGACCAGGAATTTCACGCGCAGGATGTCGCGTACGCGGTCGTCGATTGTCGACATCGGGATGGCTCCTTCGGCGATCAGCTCGCGCAACGGCAGCACGTAGGAATCCGGCGAGCGGAACGTGCAACGTATGTTCAACCCCGCCAATACGCTTTGCAGGACGGATTCTTTCATATCAGCCGCCGTCCCGTGCTTCGAGAAAAGGTATTCGACCGCGTCGCTGTCCGAGACGACATATCCCCGGAAGCCGAACTCGCCGCGCAGGCGCGTCGTCAGCCAGTAATAGCTGCTCTGGATCGGGAAACCGTCGTAATCGTTGTAAGCGCTCATCGCCCCCAGGATGCCGGCTTCCCTGATCACCCGTTTCCAGGGGTAAACATGGATCATCTCGACTTCGCGCGGTGACATCTGCGGGTCTACGCGCGCCATACCTTCGCGTCCGCCTTTGTTATTGCTGTAGGCAATGTAATGCTTGGATGTGGCAGCTACCTGGTAGTCGGTCTGCATTCCCTTGGCCATCTGTATGCCCAATTCGGCCACGAGATAGGGGCTTTCGCCATAGACCTCTTCATAGCGTCCCCAACGCTGGTCGCGGCCGACGTCGAGGATCGGGGCGTAGACATTCGTGTATCCTAACAGGCGGCCTTCGCGTCCGGTGATATAGCCGACTTTGTGGATCAGGTCGCGGTTCCAGGTGTGTCCCAGTCCTAACTGTGTGGGGAAGTTGGTTGCGATATAGCTTTCCACACCCCGGATACCTTCGTTGGTGAAGTCCGTCGGGATGCCGAGCCGCGTCTCTTCGATAAAGAAGCGTTGTACCTCGTTGAGTGCCCACGCATGGCGCGATGCCGGCCAGACGTATGGATTGTCGGAAGGAGGAAGTCCCCATTGCTGGAAACCGTTCAGGTGTTCGTCGATTGCGCCCATGCCGTCTTTCCAGAGCTGGTTTTTCCATTCCGGCGTCGGCAGGTCGTCTTTCAGCACCCGCTTATAGCCGTAGAGCGTTACCATCTGGCAGGTCTTTTCTTCGACGTTCATTTGTGACAGAAGGTCCTCGATACGCGCGTCGATCGGTGCCGTGGGGTCTTCATAGACATCCTTTTTCCCGTTTTTGTTGAAGTCGATCCAACCGTTCCGGTAAATGGATTTGTTCGTTAATTTGTAGGTGTCCGGTATCCGGATCTCCTGTGGCGTTTTGTTTTGTGCCTGTGTGCAGAATGTCCCCGACAGGACGATGCACGATGCAATGGCGGCAAGTCTGTTTTTCTTCATGGATTATAATTTGATGTCGTTCAGTTCTACTAATTTATTGACAATGGCGTATACGGTCAGACCGCTGGCACTGTGGATCTGCAGTTTCCGGGCAATGTTCCGACGGTGCGTGACGACGGTATGCGTGGAAAGGAACAGGCGGTCGGCTATCTCGCGGTTCGTCATTCCCTTGACAACACAGACGACGATTTCCTTTTCGCGTGTGCTGAGCGTCTGTTGTTCTTCGTTTCCGGCTTCTTCTGCCGGTGGCGTGTGGAGAAGTTCCAGTTTATGGCGCAGCTCGTCCGGGCTGTCGTATATGCTGATCTGCTCGTCGTAAGGGCGGAGCAGCGTGTGATCGGCTACGGCATACAGCAGGGCGATGCATTTCATATCCGTACATTCTGTCTCTTCCTTGATCTGTTGCAGGGTGAAACAGCCGGGAATTGACGGGTTGATGATCAACATATCGGGTTTGTGCGAATGAAGAGTTTCCCGCAGAAGCTCCATGGTGGCAATTTCAATGACCTGGATACGGAAGCCGGGAAGCCGTTTCAACACCGTTTCCAGTCCGCTTCGGATGATTGCGGACGGTTCGGCGATAGCTATGGTGAATAAAGTACTCATCGGATCACTTAATTGTTTTTTCCAATGCCAGGATAGCCGGCACGAAAAGATAGTCCTCGACGTGATTATGGGAAGCCAGATCCTGTTCGGTCGCAAAGATATCGAACAAGACGCTGTTCAGCAGGTTGCTGCCGGGTCCCGGATAATATTTGATCAGGATATTTTTGAGTTCGATAATCTTCATCTCGATCTGGTCGTGATGTTTACGGAAGATCGTGATATTGTATTTCGGGTCCTTTACGCCCTTCAACAGTCCCTTCACATACGGGAATACCGTTTTCTCTTCATACGACATGTGTTTGTTGACCTCCGCCGCATAGTCGTCAAAGAATTTGGTAATGACGAAAGCCACGTCTTCCGGACAGTCCGTAATGGCATCCGTCAGCTTGCGGCGTATATGCGGCAACCTGAAATCCAGGAAATAGGCATGCGCATTATGCAGATAAGTGATCAAAGCCTCGATAGACAGGCATTTGTCAATATTAGTCATCGGTGCCGAAACATCTTCCGTTAGAAAGTTCACGACGGCGAGGAACGTGCAGGGATCGACGCCGCTCTGCCGGCATACCTCTCCGATGTTCTTTTCTCCGAATCCGAGTGCGATGCCGAAGCGGCTCATGACAAGCACCATCGGATAATTCTCGCAGATCAGATCGCTCATTTTATCGGTTTCCCGATATTTACCATTCTTATACATAGGCTTTTTATCTCTCTTGTCTTGGTGTTTGAATAGCCCAAAGATACAATATTTTTCGGTAAGGTCACGGTATCCTTCCAAAAGAGTCGGCATCCCCTTCCGGAAAGATGCCGACCGCTTTCCAAAAAGCCTTGCACCTTTTCTAAGATACATAGGTTGAAAGGTTTTGAGAGAATATTGTATTTATCTCGTAATAGGAATATTGAGAAACTATTTATATCTTTGCTAATAAGTTTAAAGACAGAAGGAAATATGAATGCTATCTTGCAAAATCGAATAGAAGCCATAAAGGATTTATGCCGGCGATACAAAGTGAAGAGTTTGTATTCCTTTGGGTCTGTCAATACCCATACATTTACAGAAAATAGTGATATTGATTTACTGATAGAGTTTGAGCCTGATATTTCAATTGAAGAATATACAGATAATTATTTCTCTTTGAGGGAGAAACTTGTAGAACTGTTAAGGAGAAAAATTGATTTGGTCACCCGGCGCTCTCTTTCCAATCCCTTTTTTATTGCAGATATAGAACAAAGTAAGAAATTGATATATGGGGCGTAATATTCAAAAGTATCTGTATGATATGCAGCAGTCTATTCTGTCGATTTATGAGTATCTGGGAGAGAAAAGGGACTTTCTTGCCTATGAACAGAATAAACTTTTACGACGTGCTGTGGAGCGTGAGTTAGAGATAATTGGAGAAGCAGCCAACCATCTTCTTGATTTGGAGCCTGATATTGCTATAGATAATGCCCGGAAGATTGTAGATTTGCGAAACTTTGTGATACACGGTTATGACAAGGTTGATAATGTGATTATTTGGGGTGTTATCAGTAAAGATCTGCCAAAGCTGGAAAAGCAAGTAAATACCTTGCTAAACCAGCAGACAATCCTTTGACATTGATACCACTTATAACGCCGCAAACCTTTCATCCCCCTTGTCCGTTACCGCCGTACATTCCATCTCAACCAGCCAGCCGGTGCGGCAGACCGGTGCGCGGACGATGATATGGGGAAGATTCGGATGATGTTTATCCAGATATTGCTTGACCCGTGCATAGTCCGCCGTGTCGCGGATATAGATGACGGCCTGCATGATGTCGTCCAGGGTGGCGCCGGCTTCTTGCAGGAGGGCGCCGATGTTTTCGATCATGCGGGAAGCCTGCTTCATGACGTCGCCGGGGTAGACGATTTCACCGTAGCGGTCGATGCTGGCCGTGCCGGAGATGAAGATATGGCGGCGGTCGCCATACGTGACGGCTGTTCCCCGCTCGAAGGTGACGCCGTATTCATACGTGCGATTCAGGTGTTCGGGAGCGTACAGATATTGGATTTGCTCCGGGCAGATACCCGAAACAGCATACGTGTCCATCGTAACGAATACCATCGGGTCGACGTAGCGCCCTTCGATTCCCGTGCTGGCAATGAAATGCGTTTCTTCCGTCAGGTTTTGTGTGGCAAACACCTCTTTGCGTGCTTTGACTACGCCCGGATAGTTTACGTCTACATTCTGAACGAATATCCAGGTCCGCAGGCAGTTGGCAGCCAGCGTGCATCCGGCATCCGTCAGTTGCATGATGTAATCGCGGAATATCAGGCGCGTCTGATATTCCGAATTGGCCGCCCTGTTGCATTGGTTGGCGCCTAAGAGCTGGCTGTATGCGCTGTGGCGTGCTTCGAACAACCCGCTTGGCAAGACCTGTGTCTGCACACCCGTTTGCAGCCAGGCCCACAAAGCTATCTTTGTCCCGTTCATCGGCGCCTGCTGCACAATGGAAAGCGCGCAATAGGGGGAAAGGCGTTCCCGTTCCATCAACTCGTCCGTCTGGTTGGTTACGTCGCTCAGGAAATAACGCCGGAAAATGGCAACCGGATTACCCGGCAGTTCTGTTACACAACGCGCGTAAGCATCTTGTATCTGTTGTAATTGAGTGTGGAAGTCTTCCATGCAATCCGTCTGCCGGAAGAGAATATGGTATTCCGTGATACCCTTGGTCGTTTGGAAAGAGGTGATCTGTACCTCCGTAGTGTCGTATGTTTTCCTTATCAGGTCCATATATGTTGTGTTTTTGCAGTAGATCGTAAAGATAAGGAAAATATCAGTTGTTCAAATCCTTTAGTTCGATCAATTTGTTTACGATCGCGTAGACGGTCAGGCCGCTTGCACTGTGTACCTGCAGTTTACGGGCGATGTTCCGGCGGTGGGTGATGACGGTATGCGTAGAGAGATAAAGCCTGTCGGCTATCTCCCGGTTTGTCATGCCTTTCACCACGCAGACTACGATTTCCTTTTCGCGTCCGCTGAGTGTCTGCTGGTCGTCGCTTTCCCCTTCTGCCACCGGAATCTCTTCGGCGTTGAGCCGTTCCAGCTTATGTCTCAGTTCGTCGGTGCTGTCGTAGACCGATACTTGGTCGTCGTAGGCATGGAGTTGAACCGGATCGCATACGTTATATATAAGGGCAATACATTTCATATCCGGGCATCCGCATTCTTCTTTCAGATGTTGGAAGTTCGTGCTTCCCGGCAAGCAAGGATTGATAATCAGAATGTCCGGCTTATAGATGCGTAAGCCTTCCGTCAGACAGTCTGCCGCTGTTATTTCCGATATCTGGATGCGGAATCCGGGTAATCGTTTCAGCAGCGTTTCCAGTCCGCACCGGATGATGGCGGAGGGTTCGGCTATCGCTATTTTTATATTTGTGGACATGATCGGTTGTTTTTATTGTTTTTCCAAAGACAAGATAGCGGGTACGAAGATATAGTCTTCTACACGGTTGTGAGAAGCCAGATCCTGTTCGGTAGCGAAAATATCGAACAGGACACTGTTGAGCAGGTTACTGTCCGGCCCCGGATAGTATTTGAGAAGCAGGTTTTTCAGTTCCGTAATCTTCCCCTCGATCTGGTCGTGCCGCTTGCGGAAGATGGAGATATTATATTTCGGGTCTTTTTCGCCTTTCAGCAGGTTGCGGACGTAGGGGAAAACGGTCTTTTCCTCGTACGACATGTGCTTGTGCACTTCCTCTGCATATTCGTCGAAGAAGCGACGGATCACGTAGGCCACATCTTTCGGGCAGCTCACGATCGCTTCTGTCAGTTTATGGCGGATATGGGGCAGTCGGAAGTTCAGGAAGTAGTCGTGCGCATTGTGCAGATAGTTGATAAGTGAGGAGATGGATATATTCTTGTAGCTGCCGGTTGCCGGAACCGCCTCCGTATTCGTCAGGAAGTTGACGACAGTCAGGAAAGTAGGTGTGTCGATTTCGTTCTGCCGGCATACTTCCCCGATGTTTTTCTCTCCGAACCCCAGGTCGATCCCGAAGCGGCTCATCACAAGAACCATCGGATAATTTTCGCATATCAGGTCGCTCATCTTGTCCGCTTCCCTGTATTTTCCGTTCTTCATGTTTCCCATATCTTTTATCATTTTAGGTTTTTATAAGCATGCAAATTGCGGGGCATCTGCCGGTATAACCGCCATACATTCCGTCTCGATCAGCCAGCCCGGGCGGCATACAGGTGCGTGTACGATCAGGTGGGGGAGTGACGGATAGTGGTTTTCTATGTATTGGCTGACCACCTGGTAGTCCGCCGGGTCGCGCAGGTAAACGATTGCCTGCGTGATATCATCCATTCCGGCTCCGGCCTCCTGCAACAGGGCTTCGATGTTCTCCAGCATCCGCTGCGTCTGCTTTACGATGTCGCCGGGATAGACGATCTCGCCTTTGTTGTCGATGCTGGCCGTCCCGGAGATGAATATCTGCTTCCGGTCACCGTAGGTTACGGCTGTCCCCCGTTCGAAAGTCACCCCATACTCGTAGGTCGGGTTGAGATGGGTAGGGGCGTAGAGGAAACGGATTTGCTCCGGTTGCAGGCCGTCGACGGCGTAGCTGTCCATTTGAACCAATACGTTCGGGTCGGCATGGCGTCCTTCTATTCCGGTGCTGGAGATATAGTGTGTTTTCTCCGTCAGTCCTTGAGTGATGAAGACCTCTTTGCGCGCTTTCACTACGCCGGAATAGTTGACGTCCACGTTCTGGACGAAAAACCAGGTGCGGATGCAGTTGGCGGCGAGCGTGCAACGTTCTTCCGTCAGTTGCAGGATGTAATTGTTGAGTAGCAGACGTGTCTGATATTCGGAGTTGGAAGCCTTGTTGGCCGCCCCGCCTTCCCAGAAGTGACGGTAGCCGTTGTGCGAGACTTCCGCCAGTCCGTTATTGCAGTTCTGCACGTTCATCTCCGTCTGCAGATAAGCCCAGAGCGCGATCTTGCTGCCGTTCAGGGGAGCCTGCTGCACGATCGAGAGCGGGCAGCACGAGTTCTCGCATTCCCATTCCGTGACCAGGTCGGCCTGGTTGGCTGCATCGCTCAGGAAGTAGCGGCGGAATACGGCCATTGCGTGGGCTGGCAATTCCTCCGTCACTGCTTTGGCGTATGCTTTTTGCAGGTTTTCCAACTGGCTGCGGAAAGGCAGGCAAGGATCGGTGACGGACATCAGTAACTGATATTCCGCCACTCCTCCTTTTCCTGTGAAAGAACAAATTTGAACGTTTATGGTGTCGTGCTCGTATGTTTTCGTTGTCAATGTCATGTGTCGGTATGTTTAATTATCAGGGGCATCCTCCTGTATCCAGGTTTTGATAAGCGCTAATACTTCTTGTTTGCCGGTACTGTTGAACATGTCCTTATGGTAGGCATTTTCTTCCAGTATTTCCGGCAGATAGCTGTTGTTCGGATTGCCCGGGTCTACATATTTCTTTTTGTCCGGCGAAAGGGGCGCTTCCACATCCACCAGTGCCGCATAGGATTTATCGCGTGTCAGATTCAGCTTTCCGGCGACCTGTGTACTGCCTCCGTGGCAGGCAATGCAGTTCGCGTCGAACACCTGTTCCTGGATTCTGTCGTAGCTGGCCAACTCCAACGCGTCCACGTCGATGACAATATTATCGCCGGACTTGTCTACTTCGTACTTATAATATGTATAGATGATGTCCAACCCGTTGCTGACGATGGCAATGCAGATTTTCCGCGTGTCGTCCTTCAGGTTGTTCAGCGTGACGGTGATTGTCTTGTCTGCGTTGACCGGTTTGGAGAAACGCTTGTTCAGCGTCGGCGTATCCGAATTGCCTCCGAGGGCGACGAGCGACAGGTAATTCTTTTTGGGCCATGCCCCCAGTCCTTTGAACCGGACGTTTACGGTTGCCGTCCGGCCCAGGTCGACCGGTGTTTCCTCCGGATATATTTTCCCTTCGTCGCAAGCTGCCAGCAAGAGGGCGGCAAGGAAAAGCAGGACTCCGTTTTTCAGGGATATCATTCGTCTCATCTTGTCAGAATGTAAATTGTAACATGGCGGTAGCACTGTTGCGGGCAAGTCCGATAGCGGAGGCGTCGCGGTCGGCTTGCGTGTCGTGTCCCGAACGTCCGAGATACTGGTACATAAGTTGCAACTTCAGGTTATTATTGAAGAAGTAGTAGTTTACGCCGACGGCCGGCATGTTCAGCAAACCGCCCTTCTTCGTCCCGTTACGGTCCATGAAGTCATAACGCAATGCGCCTTGCAGTTTGGGGGTGATGAAGTATCCGCCCTGTACGTATGCGGCCCAGAAGTTCTCGTCGGCCTTGTTCATGATCTTGGTAAAATGCATATTCATGAAATATCCTTCGGCAGCGAAATAGAAGCGGTTGATCATCCAGGCAAATTCCAGGCCGACACGTGTGTCGCTGCTGCTGAGATATTCGGCTTCTGCGTTGTAGGAGGCCGAGACGGCGATCTGCATCTTGTTGTCGTTCAGGTTTTCCGGATCTCCCTGCGAAGCTGGCATCTGTCCCATCGGCATATAGGCGAGACGTCCGGCATAGAGCAGGGAGAGCAGCCAGCTATGGTCGTCGGTGTTCGTCTTGGTGGCCGTGTTGACGTTGATGCCTGTCCCGTTGAAGACGCCGACCTGGTAGTTCCATCTGTTGTCGAGCGTCCCGTGCAGCTGTACGCCGAGATCGAAACCGGTGGCAAAGCCCGGCACGGCATAGTTGATGTCATACGGCAACAGGATGGAAGCCGATGTGGAAAAAGGCAGTACGGGGAAAAGCGTTTCACCCAGCGTGCTCAGGTAAGCATGCATGAACGGTGTTTTGAATTTCCCGGCCCGGATGCGGAATTCGTCTTTCAGAGCGATGTCGAACCAGGCTTGTTGCAGCAGTGCGCCGCCGCTTTTAGCCGCATTGATAGAGAGGTTGAACGTCACCTTGTCGAACGCCTTTCCTGTAAATCCTAAAATGGCATTGGGAACGGCAAAGCCCGTGTTTGCGATGTTTTTGGCATAATAGCTTTCCAGCCCCTGGTCGTCATATTCGTTCAGCGTCGCGCAGGTCTGTACCAGGACGTATGGTTTCAGTAGGAAGTCGCCCGCTTTGGTCGTGAAGGAGAATCCTTTTTTCCCGGCTAGCGATACGACGTCGTTTTCTACATATTTGTCGTCTATCTTCTTTTCCGTTTCCTGGGCGATAGCCGGAAGGGCAAGGAGGCTGCATAGTGCGGCTGTCGCCAATGTAAGTATCTTTTTTTGTTTCATCGTCTTTGTATGTGTGCGTCTGTATTTATAAACTTTTTAGAAATTGGAGCAGGGCTGCGCGTTCGTCTTTCGACATACGTGAGAACAGTGTGCGCGAAGCGGCTCCTTCACCTCCGTGCCACATGATTGCTTCCGTCAGGTTGCGGGCGCGTCCGTCGTGCAGGTAATAGGTATGCCCGTTGACAACCTCCTGCAGTCCCAGCCCCCAGAGCGGAGTCGTGCGCCATTCGTTGCCGCTTGCCAGTCCGGCCGGATAGTCGTCACCGAGTTCGACACCCATGTCGTGCAACAGGTAGTCCGAATAGGGGTGGATGACCTGGTTGCCGAGTTGCGTCAGTTCTGTCCAGCCGTCCAGCAGAGATACGCCTCTGGGCCGTGTATGCAAAGTCACGGCATGGCATAAATGGCATTTGGCCTGGTAAAACAGCTGTTCGCCTTTGATGACGACCGGGTCGGTCACGTTGCGCCGTGCCGGTACTCCGACGCAGTGCATATAGAGGTCCACGTTTGCCATATCTTCCGTCGATACTTCTACGCCGGAGTAGGCGTTCCCCATCATCTGCGGCTGTCCTTCGCCCACTTCGTGCGGAAAGCGGTCGTTGGTGACACCCATGTCGGACGAGAAGCCCAACTCGACTGTCAAATCCTGGTGGTTGGCCTTGTTGCCGGACAGTCCGATGCCGTACCGCCCTTTTTCCGTGACGTAATTAAGCCGTCCGCTGATGCCATATTCCGGATAGTTGCTTTGTTTGGCGAGTTCCTGCAACTGGTCGAGATCCAGCGCCATCATCTGTCCCATCCCGACATGCCGCAGAGGCATACGGACAGAGATGCGCAGGTCTTCCGGCGCGATGCTGTCGGCCGACCATTCGGTGATCCGGTAGTGAGGGGTTACCAGCTCGTACTCTTCCCCGTCGGGGAAGCTGTACTTCTGCGCCGTAGTCGTAATCTTGAGTTTCCCTTCTGCTTTCGTCCCGTAGATGCTCTGGTCGTGCAGGACACGTCCGTATTCCTGTATATACCCGCCTGTTTTCCGGCTGATATAAATCAGCATGGAAGAGAAACCGGAGCCGGAACCGCCGTCGGCTATTGCCGGCCGTGTGCGTCCCGTCCCTTTGTGGCAGCTGCCGCATGAATATCCTCCGTAGAGAGGGCCTAAACCGTCGTCGATGCCGTAAGCGCTGTCATACAAGTCATCACCTTTGTTGAAACGCCTCGACAGTTCCTGGTTTTCACTGACCCAATAGGAATCGGTGTCGTAGGCATCCGCCGCATTGGAGAAAATCGTGGAACGGCCTGCCGAGAGCTCCTTTTCCAGGGCCGCTTTCCCGTTCGGTTTGATTATCCCGCTGTATTCGCTGACGTCGTCTTCGGTCGTACAGCTCTGGCACAACCCGAAACAACAGAAAGCGAATACAAGGATGATAGTCAATTTACCCGAAAGAAATTGATATCTTGTCATATTGATTATCAGCTCTTAATCCTGGAACTTAGCTTTCACTTTATCTAATAATGTCTTCAGATTTGCACATTCTTCGCGGGCCGGCGTTACTTCCGGAGCATCCAGATTGTTACGGAACGGAGCTGGGATTGCACGGATCGCCTCGATTGTCTTGTCGATTTGGACCATAACGAGTGAATCCAGTGCCGGGTTGATCACCTTGACCAGTTTCGAGATGCCGCCCGGGTTCTCTTCGTCGTAAGTGTAGTGGTCGTCTTCTCCGAACGAGGTCGTCATGTGTCCGCCGTAATAGCAGTTGCGGATGCTCTGGATATTATCTTCGTAGTCGTCCAGCGAGTTCCAGCTGTACCACGACTCGACGCCCAGCACGCCGCTGTTGTCTTCGCCGAACTTTCCGGCTGCCGCATCTTTGGCATAATCGTCTGCCGGAACGCCGATTTTCGATTCACCGACTTCGTTGGCAATGGCTGCCATGCCGTTGCCTCCGTTCAGCATCAATTCCAGTGCGGCATTTGCACTCGACAACGTGTAAGTCCCGTCATGCTTTTTCATCGCTTCGGCATAAGAGGTCGGAACATCTTCGTCTCCCAGACCGTCTTTCCATGCTTTGTAAAGGTTTGTACCGTCATTCACCAGGTGCTTTACCGCTTTTTGCAGATAGATGATTTCGTTTGCAGACAGGTCGGCAGCCTTTTTGGCATTTCCGTCTTTGAACAGCAGATATTCGATGGTGTGGAAACCGCGCAGGTTCTGGGCTGGGTTTTCTGCCGTTTCGGATTCATCGACACTTCCTTCGATCGCATCCCAGTTCCCGTTCTTGATGATCTGGTCGATACCGTTCTTGTCCAACGGCCAGCTGTCCATACTGGGGTCGAACGATTCCAGGTCTGCCGGACCGAAAAGGAAGGCTTCGCTTTGCTCCCAATAGATACGGGCGTTACGCCATTCGGTGCAAGCCCCTTCCAGCGCATTGTCGTTCGGGCTGGCGGCGAAAGCGTCTACGGCCTGCTGTAACTTGTTCATATTGTCGACCATTGTCTTATAGGTAGGAAGTGCTACTTCGTCAACGAAGGTCTCCACAACCGCATCCATCTGTGCATCCGTCAGCTTTTCGCCGGAATCCGGACACTGGTCGATATTGGCAATTGTCCAACCTCCTACGGGAGGTTCTGTTTTTCCGTTATCAGGATCATCGTTGTCGCTGCATGCGGGCAGGAAACACAAGCTGCATCCCATCAGCATTAAGGTAAAAAAGTTACTTTTTTTCATTTTGTCTGTAATTAAATGATTTAACACGCTTTATTTCTTAATGAACCAACCGATATAGGCGATTCCTACGGATACTGTATTTTCTGTATTGTAGTCGCCCCACCCGATGTTGCGGTTGGAATAGTCCGCTTTGATGACCAGGTTCGGCAGCGGATAGTAATTGAGGCCGGCCGTGATGACGGATGACTGGAAGCGCTTGTCGGCCAATTGTCCTTTATTCGGTTCGACATCTTCCATCGGATTGTAATATTCATACCGTACGAACGGGTAGATACGCGGTGCCTTGCCTCCGAAGAAAGAGCCGATATTGTAACCGACTTCGCCTGCATAGCTTACCGCCTTTTCGGCAACCGGTTTAGTCGGGTAGCCGGATGCAGATGACGATTTGCGGTTGATTTCCGACAGGATCGCACTTTCACCCAGATGCCCCCACACGAAGTTCGCCCGTGCAATCAGGTTCTGGTTCGGGCTCTTGTATTCGGCATCCGCCGTCACGATCGTTACCGGGAATTTGTAGTGTTTGCCTGTTGCCGAGTTGATATTTCGGGTTGGTTTCGAACCGTTCTTGGCCGTCTGGTTATAGTAGACGGATGCGCCTACGCGCAGGCCGCGTATCTTCTTTGTTCCGTTGTAGTTGAGGCGTGCCACGAATGCCGGGCTGGTGAAGTTGCTGACTTCGAATGCGCCCTGTTTGCCGTTGCTGATCCAGTCCTCGCTGCGGAATCCCTGTGGGTCGAGGCCCGAAACCATTTGCAGTTCGTAGTCGAAATTCCACAAGTCGCCGAAGAAAGCGATACCCGTTTCATGCCAGGTGGAGGGCAGGATCGTCGTTTCTCCTTCCGGGCGGTAGACGCCGAAGAAGTTAAGCGGTTCGTGGTGCGTATTGGTCAGCCCGACCGGCACGATCATGTGGCCGAACCGCATGTTGAAGTGCTTGTCCATCAGATAAGAGATGTGGAACTGTTCCAGCGCCACTTCCCCGCCTTTTTCTATTTCAGTTTCATATTCCCCGTTTTCTTCATACCATTCGATCTCTCGGGCCGTCCCTGTCCCCCCGTATTCGAATTCTATTTCGGAACTCAACACCCATTTGGGCGAAAACTTGTAATCGAAAGCGAGGATAAAGCGGGGGATCGAGATGCTTCCCCTGTTATAACGCTGCGAACCGTCCGGGCTCTTGAAGCGGTTGAAGTCGTAATCCATATAACTGGCCGCCATTTCCCCGTAGCCGCCGAAACGGAATTTCTGATAGTCATTGTAAAGTTCTTTTGCTTTAACGGTAGAGCTCATGTCGCTTTCCTGTGCCATCAACGGGCCGCAGGCGCAGATTGCTAATGTTAGAAAATTTGCTAATCTTTTCATTGCGTTTTTAAATTTTGGGCAAAATTAGAGGGGTTACGGACGGCGTGCAATCGCAATTAGTAGGTAAAAAGGGTTTCTTGTTACCTATTTGTAGGTATTATCCGGTTTTTAGTCTTCATTTTGTTTGAATATCACCTTGAGTAGGTAGACAATGGCGTTTTTTTACTCATATATAGGTATTGTGGAGGCTGTAAAGTGGCCGTATCTTTGCAATGTCATTAAGAAAGTAACACTATTAGTATAATCGCTGTATCAAAACCTTTTGCTAATTATGTAAGCATATAAGATGATTAAACGTATTGGAAAGTTTTTATTGGTTATTTCCAATATAAAAAAGAGGCCTCTCTGTGAAGAAAGGCTTCTTTTTTGTTTTAAGGCTTCCGCCTTTTTACCTGGCTATGGGTTTTTCTTTTTCCCAACCCCCAATAAGAACTGGATCAGCGACATCACAAACTCTAAAATCGATCTGACTTTACTCATACGTCTTCAATTTTTAATTTTTAATTTTCAATTCCTCAAAGTTCCCCCGGTCTTTCTTCCGGCTTCGATTCTTCCGGTGCAGCGGGCACTGCCTCCTTCTTTTCGAAAGTCGCCACTTTGCGGGCAGCTCTCAGGTCGGAACCCGGGCTGAAGATGATTCGCGGTGTCCGGATCTGTGAATTCGTGAAATCATCTTCGGTGTCCGCTCCCGACGAGCCTATCCCGTAGCGGAAGTTCCCGAATTCGCCGAACTGTACCCGTCGTCCGGCAGCCAGATGCTTACTGATTAAATGGTTCATACGGTCGGTCACCCCTTTGACCTGGTTGGAAGGAATACCGGATTCGGCAATCTCGCCCAGCAACTCCTTAAATCCGACCAAATCCGAATAAACGGGTTGTGCATACAACTTTTTAGGTTTCTCTTCTTTGTCCTTACCTAAGTTCTTTCTCTCTACCAATCGATACTTTACTGACATGTTTTTAATGTTTTAAATGATTCATACTAAATACATTGTTTTCGAAAACATGACAAAGATACATCGCCCTTCCGCCCGCCTCAGGGGATCGGACGGCAACAGCGGGCAGAAGGAGGAGAGATGGGGGGAAGGGTGGAATGTAAAGGTGAAAGGGGATGGAAATAATGGGCTTTTGAAGATAAACAAATAGCCAGCCTTCCCGGATATTTCGTAACACAATAATACGTTAAAAAATATTACCCGCCATAGTAAATCATTTTATATGGGGTATTAATCCGAATTACCTGCAATAGTAGTGACATTTTGATAGTCGGTATTTCCGTGCTACCTTTGGCGATCAGAAAAAGGAGATCGGGGTCCGGACTGAAAGGTTCGGGCTCCGGTCTTTTTTGGTGTTAGCCTGGAAAAAACCATTCCCCGTCAGTGGCGTCGGGTTTGTTGACCGCCGGTGCCTTCAATTAAGCAACTCAAAAAACAAAGAAAACATGGCAAGACCATTGAAAAAGGGGCTTAGCTATTTTCCGCTCGACACGGATTACCTGTCTGACCGGAAAATACAACGATTGTCCCAACGGTACGGATGCTGCGGCATCTGTGTTTACGTCGCAACTCTCTGTGAAATCTACGGGGAAAACGGCTATTATGTGAACTACGACACCGATTTCTGTTTCGATCTCGGCTTTACGCTCCACCTGGAGGAAAGCGAGGTGAGGGAAATAATCGGGTTCTGTGTGCAAATACACCTCTTCGACAGCGACTTGTTCGAGCAGCGTCGCGTGCTGACCTCCGGTGCCGTCCAACGCCGCTACCGGGAGGTGTACCGCCGCAGCCAACCCCGTATCTCTGCGGAACTGGAAATCCCGGATGCCGTACCTGTTGAGGGAGTTTTTGCCGCCGAAACAGGCGTTATTGTAACAGAAACCCCGGTTATTGCAACAATAACCCCCGCTTCCGACGTAATAACCCCCTCAAAAGGAAAAGGAAATAAAAAGGAAATAACACTAAACAACACGTATGATGAAAAATCCGGAAAAAATAGATATGCTTCCGATGAAGGAGCCGCAGGCCGCCAGGCCGAATTGCTTCGCATGGCAGCTGCAGCAACAGCGAATTGCTGATATGACGGGCCGCTACGGTACGGCCGCACAGTTCTTAAAGACGTTCAACCCCGCTTTGCAGCTACAGGTAGCCGCCCATTTGGAACGTGCCTACCTGGGTGTGGCTCCGCAGTTGGGCGTCGTGGCGGCAGGCTACGGCGAGCAGACGGCAGTTGTCTTGCTCTGCCTGCAAATGGAAGACCTGAACAACTTCGCCGGTGTCAAGGAAAAGATGCCCGTCAGCCGGCAGAAGGAGCTGTCGGGAATCCTCCTGACCGAATACCCCGGACTGAAAGTGACGGAAGTCCTGCTCTTCTTCCACCGTGTGAAATGTGGCCGCTACGGTCGCTTTTACGGCATGGTGGATGCCATGTTTATCACCAGCGCCCTGCTCGCTTTCATGGAGGAACGGCGTACGGAGACGGCCCGCTACAAGACGGTGCAGCAACGCGAAGAAGCTCCGCGCATGGAACCGAGCCCGACGGCGATAACGTATAGTGAATATCTCGAACGTAAAAAACGAAAACAACAATCCTTATGAAAGCAAATAAAATGTTAGGCCACATGGAACTGGCCGTTCTCTATTTCCCTCACATGTTGGCAAAATCAGCCTCGACGCGTTTAGGCGTCCTGATCTCTATGGACGAAGATATGCTTGCCGATCTGAAAAAGGCGGGCTACCGGAAAGGTCAGCGTATATTCACGCCCCGGCAGGTCTTGATATTGCGTGACCACCTGGGTGATCCCGAAGATTGGAACTTAAAATAATAAAACGAAGGCACTGATAATTAACAAAAAAAGACAATCGGATTTACGTTTCTCGAAAAACGCCTGAAAATGGCCTTTACATCAAAGAGAACCAAAAAATATAAAACATTGACAAACAGGAGAATAAATGAAAGCTGAGCCACAAAAGAATCGTCAAATTTTCACGTAAAAAACGGGTAAAAAGCGATTGTAAATAATTGATGTAGAGTAGATTATCTAAGGCGGGAAGAATGACTAATGAAAACGTACGTTTAGATTCGTCATTTTTCAGGTACAAAAATAGGCATAAGTTTTAAACCTGCAACTATATCCTCAAAGAAATTTCTTGTTTCTATATCCTTTCTTATCAACAGAATAGCTTAACGAGTACGAAAATACATGTTCTCACAACGAACTGTAAAGATCGCGAAAAAAAATGACTAAAAAAAACGTACGTTTTCGCTCGTCATTTTACAGCGATTAAGAAAAGTCGTGATTGGACACGAAGCGTGAGGACGATATAGAATTCAATATACTATACATTATTATTAATTAAACATTTTAGAATTATGAACAAAAAGTTTTTTACTCTGGCAGCAGCCTTCGGGTTAGCGGCAAGTTCGTTTACGGCGGGGGCGCAAAATACCTCTCCATTTACGAAAACATTAAAAAGCGGAGAATACTATCAATTAGTGGTAGGTAATCCTTCTGAAGCTACAGCTACGGCTTCAAACTATTACATTGGTGTTGATAATGCAAAGCGTGATAGTTTAGTTTTGGTTCCGGTTGCAGATCCGAGTTCATGGGCAGAAAATACTTCTGATTTAAACTTCTGGAAAATAGAAACACGCGTTGCTGCAAGTGGACAGATTGAATATACGTTCACTAACAAAGCATCTCAGAAAGTTTTGTCTTTAGGAAAGTTAGGGGTTAATAAAGCCGCAAGTGCAATCATGGCTTCCGGTGTTAATAATTGGGCTTGGCTAACGAAAACTTCAAATAACGTTTCAACAACAGCAAAAATGGTAGCAAGCACTGCTGCGGGTGAAGCTGGTGATGCAGTAGTTATTACCAACAAAGCAGAAGGTGCTAGCTATGGCTTCTACACATGGGATAACAATGGTGAAAAGGTATTAGCTTATGCTAACAACTATTCTGATGCAACTGTATGGGGAAAAACTTTAACTCCTCTTAGTACAGTTTATGCCGTTCAACCCAATGCCGCAGAAATGACCCTTACCGAACTGAACGCTATCAAAGGCGGTGAAGGTTTTGAATTGGCATTTACTCCGGATGTGGCAAATAATACATTGCCTAATATCTTGGCGGGTAAGACGCTGACGGCTTATGCTTTGTATCAAACTAATTCAAATGGCCCAGCAGTTACAGCTAAAACATTAACAGTTACTAATGATAGCAAAACGGATGGTAGAGCAACTGTTAATTCTGTCAGTGATAAATATACATTATCCTTAGAAAAGGAAAATCCTGAGGCTGTGGCTGCTGCTCCTAACCAAGTATTTATTAAAGTTGGCGAAGTTACTAACGGTGCAAAGAAGAAAGTTGCTATGTACGCAGTAGTTGATACTGTTTATATTAATGGAACTACAAGCTATACCATTGGTATGGACTCTGTTATTATCAACAATCTCGCTGCTACGGAAACATCTGGCAATAGTGAAATCAAACCGGCTCCTAACCGTGATTTGGCTTCTTACCTGTTTACTGTAAAACAAGATTATGCAGCAGGGAAGCTGGAACTGAGTGTTGCCGGAACTCCGGTAGCAAAGGCTGATGGTGTTGACTATTGGAAAGATGATACTAATGTAGGTAAAGCAACTGTTCCTGGTAGTGCTACGCTGCGTGTTTACATTGCTCAGTTAGGAAATGCAAAAGAATTGACTGTTGTTGCACGTCCTGATGCTCCTAATTCAACAATTGAAGCTGCTCTTGAAAAATCAGTTATCACTTTTGCTCAGGGTACGGCTATCGACAATCTGAATACAAAGGTTGCTTACTCTGTTCAGTCTGTAAAAGACAAGAAAGCTACAGGCAAATATTTTGTTGCAGGTTTTGATTATGCAGACAAAGATAAATTGACTGCAACAGCTGCTTCCGATTATATTCCTTCTACTCAGTACGGCTTAGTACACAAAGGTGGTAACGAATATAAATTGTATAACCGTGAAACAGGTGCTGCTTTGGCAGAAGGTCCTGCTTTCGATATCGATGCTGCAAACGGTATCTATAGAATTAATGGTTGTGACGTTGCTTTAACTGCAATGGCAAATGTTAAAGGTGAAAACGTAGGTTACAAAGAATTCTCCGATTCAGATGTTAAGTTCAAGAAGATTGCTCTGAAACTGAATACATTCGGTTCTAATCCAGTATATCTGGCATTGAAGAGCGACAAAGACTCTGTAGTTGTTGCTTCTGAAAACGAAGATAACAAGATCGAGTTCAAGTTGGTTGCTAACGAATCTAAAGCATTCGGTGATGTAGAGAACGACTCTTTGGTTCGTACTTCTTATGCATTGAAGTACGGTGATTTGTATTTGGCTTATGACTATAACTTGCAGTCTTATAAGCTGTCTAAGTTGTTGAATGGTGGTAATACTGTAACGAGCAATGCTGTTGTAAATGAAACAATGGATCCGGCTAAAGCGCCGCAGAACGATACAGTATATGTATACTTCCAGAATGTAGGTAAAGATGCTTATGCTTTGGTTCCGGAATTGGTTTATACGGCTACAGATGCAAGTACAAGCTTTACTGCTGCTGGTTACTATGGTAATTCTGCAGCTTGGGCTACTGCTGCTGCCGGTCTTCGTAAAGAATTCGGCATCTACAACACCAAACTCGTAGTCAATTCCAACGGTACCGTTAAGAACGTAGACTTCGGTGATAGCATGAATTCTTCTTTCGCTATCGAAGACGGTACGCCTGAATATGACAAGACAATCCAGAAACCGGCTCACCAGATGATCACGTTGTCTACTGACAAAGCCATGGCTCTGACAATCACATCTGACAACTTCGCTGCTATGAAACGTGTAGGTCAGGAACTGAAAGCTGATTATGCAGCTGATAACCTGAAGATGTATGTCGACACAGCAACGATGGCTGACGTAAACAAACCGTTGTATTACATTACAACAGGCCAGAACGTACCGGCAGAATGCCAGGCTAAGGGTGAAAGAAACTATCTGATCTCTCTGCAGGATTCTTCTGAGGTAGAAGGTTACACAAGCGAAGGTCTGTCTCGCGTAGGTTTCGTACACGGTGTTGTTGATGCAGATACAATCACTCTGTTCAAAGGACACACTGTAGCAGCTGACACGGTAGTAATCAAGAACGACCATGCAAACGTAGCAAACTGGGCCTTCACAGCCAACGAAGACGGTTCTGTCTCTCTGGAAAACCAGAAGAAGGGTGAATTTATCGCCTTCCGCAACGATGTATTGGTAATGGTTGGTAGCCTGGAGGAAGCTGCTCAGTTCACAATGGAAGCTGTAGAAGCTCCTACAGCCAACGACGCTGCTCCTTCTGTAACAGAAGTGAAGGTGATCGCCGCTAACGGTGCTATCCAGGTAATCGGTGCTCAGGGCAAGAAGGTTGTTGTTAGCAACATCCTAGGTCAGACAATCGCCAACACAGTTCTTACTTCAAGTGACGCCACGATCGCTGCACCTGCCGGTATCGTTGTTGTAGCCGTTGAAGGCGAAGAAGCTGTAAAGGCAATCGTTAAATAAGAATGAAATTATAATCAAATAACTACCGGTTGCGAGGGATTGTGCGGGGATACCCAATCAACACCAATTACCCTGCGACAGGCGAACAGGCAACCGGATTTAATATTAATAATACTAAAGTAATGAAATTAAAATTTCATCTGCCATTCCCTCTGTGAAGACCGAATGCAGACACAAAACAAGCCCCGACAGTTAGATGCTGCCGGGGCTTCGTTGATTTTTAACTATCCTTCTCTTGATTATTGAGACAGAAGCGGCTATCTTTGTCAAAGAACGATTATTGTAGCTGTTTTAATAAATTATTTATGGAAGAAGCAATGAACTTTGAACAATTGAATTTTGTGATTTTTTGTGTTGGAAGTATTGCTGATGCTCTGAAAATGAGTAGTCGGAAAGTCTATCATTTGTTGAAAGAATCCGGAATTTTGATGGGGTATGTTGTTCCCAGCTATGATGTTTTGCATACGTTCAGTAAAGAGTATTTGGTGGAAGACATCATATCATTTATGAAAGAGAAAGGACTTGTAAAATGATACTTTATCATGCTTCCTCTCAAATAATTGAGCAACCGGATGTTTTACATTCAAGAGAACATTTGGATTTTGGCAAGGGTTTTTATTTAACGCTTCTTAGAATTCAGGCAGAGAAATATGCACAGCGTTTTATTCGTAGAGGGCAAAAAGCTTATATTCATGAATATGAATTGAATATAGATTTATCGACATACAAAATAAGAGAGTTTGATTGTTATAATGATGCCTGGTTGGATTACGTGAGCTCATGTCGTTTTGGGCGTGAGCATGAAAGCTACGATTTAATATCCGGCGGTATAGCTGACGACAAAGTTTTTAATACGATAGACCTTTATTTTGGCGGAGTATTAAACAAAGAAGATACTTTAAAGCGATTAATGTATGAGAAACCTAATCATCAGATCTGTATATTGAACCAGGAGATTGTTTCTTCTTTGATATTGAAAAGTGTTGTAGAAATAAAGTAGACGATAGATGGAGGCGAATAAAATAATACTTCAAATGAAATATGCACGGATCGTAAAGCTGTTTGCAGAAAAAGCTCATCTTTCTTACGAAGAGGCTTTAGGGTTGTTTTATGATTCGGAAACTTTCCAATTACTGAATGAAGGAGTAGCAGATTTGCATTGTATGAGCGATGAATATTTGGTTGATGAGCTGATCTTGGAGTATAAACTCGTATAGGTTACCCTTTATCCCCATTTATAGGTATTTCTCCCCTTTTAACACCGATCCGCTTGGAGAGTGTTTCCCGGATAGCAGGAAAAAGCGTATCTTTGCACGCCTAAACCGAAATAGACAAGATAAGCTTATGAAGTTTGAAAACGAGAACTGGGCGCAGTTCAAAGGAGAGACCTGGAAAAAGGAGATCAATGTAAGAGACTTTATCCAGAACAATTACAAACCTTACGACGGAGATGACAGTTTCCTTGTACCCTCTTCGGAGAAGACGAAGAAAGTGTGGAACAAACTGACCGAAATGTTTAAGGTTGAGAGGGAAAAAGGAGTATATGACGCCGAAACGAAACTTCCTCAGGGGATCGATACCTATGGTCCCGGTTATATCGATAAGGAAAACGAGGTGATTGTAGGCCTGCAGACGGATGCTCCGCTGAAACGCGGAATCTTTCCGAAAGGCGGTATCCGCATGGTGGAAAACAGCCTGGAAGCGTACGGTTATCACCTGGATCCGATGACAAAAGAAATCTTCACGAAATACAGAAAGACGCACAACGAAGGCGTTTTCTCCGCTTATACGGACGAAATGGTTGCTGCACGCCGTTCGGCTATCATCACAGGTTTGCCTGATGCCTACGGACGCGGACGTATCATCGGCGACTACCGCCGTGTGCCTCTCTACGGGACCCGGATCCTGATCGAAGAAAAGAAGCGTTTCCAGAAACGTCTCGACATTCAGGAACTGACCGAAGAAATCATACAGAGCCGTGAGGAGATAACCGAACAGATCAATGCGCTGAAAGCGTTCGAACGGATGTGTGCCGCCTATGGCTTCGACGTGACATGTCCGGCACGGGATGCCCGCGAAGCCGTGCAGTTCCTGTATCTGGCTTACCTGGCTGCCGTGAAAGATCAGGACGGGGCTGCCATGTCTTTGGGACGTACATCGACTTTCCTCGATATCTATATTGAAAAAGATATACGTGAAGGCAAGCTGAAGGAAGAAGAAGCACAGGAGCTGATCGACCAGTTTATTATCAAACTGCGTATTGTCCGTTTCCTGCGTACACCGGAATACAACGACCTGTTCTCGGGCGACCCTGTCTGGGTGACCGAATCGCTGGGCGGACAGGGCGTCGACGGCCGTTCGTTGGTGACAAAGACTTCTTACCGCTACCTGCATACCTTATACAACTTGGGTCCGGCACCCGAACCTAACCTGACAGTGCTTTGGTTTAATAATGCGCCGGAGAACTGGAAACAGTTCTGTGCAAAAGTGTCGATCGACACCTCGGCTATCCAGTATGAGAACGACGACCTGATGCGTCCGGATTACGGTGACGACTACGGCATTGCCTGTTGTGTCTCTCCGATGAAGATCGGCAAGCAGATGCAGTATTTCGGTGCACGTGCGAACCTCGCCAAGTGCCTGCTGTATGCCATCAATGGCGGGCGTGACGAGAAATCGGGCGTGCAGGTGGCTCCCCGCTTCGAGCCGATTACCAGCGAATACCTGGACTACGACGAGGTGATGGAGAAATACGAGCAGATGATGCGCTGGCTTGCCAAAGTGTATGTCAATGCGTTGAAGATAATCCACTATATGCACGACAAATATGCGTATGAAGCGTTCGAGATGGGCCTTCATGACGGGGATGTGCAGCGTATCCGCGCAACCGGAATCGCCGGCCTTTCCATTGTTGCCGACTCGCTGGCCGCTATCCGTGACACGAAAGTGAAGGTTATCCGCGATGAACGCGGTCTGGCTGTCGATTTTGAACGTGAGGGCGAATATGTGCCTTTCGGAAACAATGAAGATCGTACCGACAGTATCGCTGTCGAGATCACCGAGAAGTTCATGGAATACCTGCGCCAGCACCAGACCTACCGTAAGGCTACGCCGACACAGTCTATCCTGACAATCACCTCGAACGTGGTTTATGGAAAGAAAACCGGTGCGACTCCCGACGGCCGTCCGGGTGGTACGCCGTTCGCTCCGGGCGCAAACCCGATGAACGGGCGCGATAGGAAAGGGGCGATTGCAGCTTTGGCTTCCGTAGCCAAACTGCCTTTTCAGCACGCGCACGACGGTATCTCCTATACGTTTGCCGTTTCCCCTGCAACCTTAGGGAAGGAACGCGCCGTACAGGTGAACAATCTGGTGAGCCTGCTGGACGGTTATTTCACACCCGACGGCGGACAGCATCTGAACGTGAATGTCTTCGACAAAGACCTGCTGCTGGACGCAATGGAACATCCGGAGCAATATCCGCAACTCACGATCCGTGTTTCCGGTTATGCCGTAAACTTCGTGAAACTGACCCGCGAACAACAACTCGACGTCATCTCACGAACAATCAACAGCACCTTATAGTGTTTGGAAGAATACATTCAATAGAGAGTTTCGGGACCGTCGACGGTCCCGGGATTCGCTTTGTCGTCTTTATGCAGGGCTGTCCGCTTCGCTGCCTGTATTGTCATAATCCGGACACGTGGGAAATAAAACGGGACGGGAGCGGAGAAAAACGGGACACGTCCCATTTTCGTGAACCCGGTGACCTGCTTGCCGAGGTGTTGCGTTATAAGAATTTCATCGCCAAAGGCGGTGTGACCGTAACTGGTGGCGAACCTCTGTTGCAACCGGCTTTCCTGAAAGAGTTTTTCCGTCTTTGCCGTGAGAACGGCATCCATACGGCGTTGGATACGTCCGGCTATATCTGTTCAGCGAAAGCGTTGGAGGTTCTCGAATATGTCGACCTGGTTTTACTGGATATCAAAACGATAGATGCCGAACTGCATCCCCGCCTGACCGGAGTTGAAGGGGAAAACACCCTACATTTCCTGGATGAACTTGAACGCCGGCAGATTCCGGTCTGGATTCGCCACGTCGTTGTTCCCGGCCTGACCGACGATGACGCTTCGCTCGAGGCGCTTGCCCGCTATATCAGCCGTTATAAGATGGTACAGAAAGCGGAACTCCTTCCTTACCATACGATGGGCGCTTATAAATATGAGGCGCAGGGCATGGAATACCCCTTAAAAGGCGTCGAGCCTCTTTCCGCCGAACGTTTGGCTAATGCCAAGGCGATCTTTAAGAAATATGGTGTAATTGTCTGATCTTAATCGAACGCTTGTTTCCGGGTTATCACCGGCTTCCGGCGAATCTTGTTGACAGTGCGGACACTATCGTTCTCTATGCTGGTGACGTCTCCCTGGCAGTTAGTGAAATAGATATAATGTCCCATATCCCTGAAGCGATAGACTTTGCAACCTTCATGTTCAAACAGATATTCCACTTCATAAGTAGAATTGTTTACCGGAGCCTCTCTTGTAAGCGGTATTCCTGCAACGCAAGAAGAAAGCCATGCACTGCAAACGAACAATAAGCCCGCTGAAAATATATACAAACTTGTTCTTCTCATCTTCGACTGTTTTTGTGTTATGCTCAAAGATAGCAATTAAAGAGTAAATGGCACAGCTTATTTTACCTACAATCAGGTATATTTTTATTGTCAAAAAAAACATAGCTTTGTACCGTATTGTTATCAATTAAAAAGTACACGAATATGGGACATAGTCACGAACATCATCATGATCATCATCACGAAATAACATCTCTGAATAAGGCCTTTATCATCGGTATTTCTTTGAATTTAGTTTTTGTCGTGGCCGAGTTCCTGGCCGGGTTCTGGTATAATTCGCTCGGTTTACTGTCTGATGCCGGACATAACCTGGGCGATGTGGCGAGCCTGGTGCTTGCGATGCTGGCTTTCCGGCTGGCGAAGGTACAACCAACTTCCCGCTATACATACGGATATAAGAAGAGTACGGTGCTGGTCTCTTTGCTCAATGCGGTGATCCTGTTGGTCGCTGTCGGGATAATTATCGGCGAGAGTGTCGGCAAGCTGTTTCATCCGCAGCCGGTGGAAGGCGATGCGATCGCGTGGGTTGCCGGAATCGGGGTGGTGATCAATGCCGTTACCGCTTGGCTGTTTATGAAGGATAAAGACAAAGACCTGAATGTGAAAGGGGCTTACCTGCACATGGCTGCCGATGCGTTAGTGTCGGTGGGCGTTGTTGTGTCGGGGTTGGTGATTGCCCGGACGGGTTGGTATGTGATCGACCCGATTATCGGGCTGTTGATCGCTCTGATTATCATCTATTCGACTTGGGGACTGTTGCGGGACAGTCTGCGTCTTTCCTTGGATGGCGTTCCGGTAGGAACGGATATAAGGAAGGTGGAAAATGCGATCCGGGAAGTTCCCGGCGTGCAGGATGTCCACCACCTGCACATCTGGGCGATCAGTACGACCGAGACAGCCCTTACGGCTCATATCGTCATCAAGGACACAAACCAAATGGAGACGGTCAAACATGAAATCAAACACGAACTCGAACACGTCGGCGTGCAACATGCTACGTTAGAGTTTGAAACAACAGGCGCCTGCTGTTCTGAACCTTGTTGCGAATAGGAACCGGACGCAGATTACGCAGATAGCGCAGAGGGACGCAGACGATATGAAAAATAATAAGTCTGCGTCCCTCTGCGTGTTCTGCGCTGTCTGTGTCCGGTTTGTTCATCTATCAATGGATAAAAATTATCAATTTGAAAAATTCTTTCAATCAGGGGCTTACGATTTACCTTTGTGCTGTAATCAAAAAATAGTAGTAACAAATTTAAATAGTAAAAATCATGGAACCGATTATTAATTCACAAGCACCCGAGTTTAAAGTACAGGCATTTCAGAATGGTAATTTCAAGACTGTAAGCAGCGAAGATATCAAAGGCAAATGGGCTATTTTCTTCTTCTATCCTGCCGATTTTACCTTTGTTTGTCCGACCGAACTGGTAGACATGGCTGACAAGTACGATAAATTCCAAGCAATGGGTGTTGAAGTATATTCCGTAAGCACAGACTCCCACTTCGTGCACAAGGCATGGCATGATGCTTCCGAAACGATCCGTAAGATCAAATATCCGATGTTGGCAGATCCGACAGGCGCTTTGAGCCGCGCATTCGGCGTGATGATCGAAGAGGAAGGTATGGCATACCGCGGTACATTCCTGGTGAATCCGGAAGGCAAGATCAAGATTGCCGAAATACACGATAACGGCATCGGCCGTAATGCGGATGAACTGCTTCGCAAGGTTGAGGCTGCCCAGTTTGTAGCGTCCCACCCGAATGAAGTTTGTCCTGCCAAATGGAAGAAAGGTGAAGCAACGCTGAAACCGAGCATCGACTTGGTTGGTAAGATCTAAAGCTATGTTAGATTCTGCAATGAAAAGCCAGCTTTCCGGAATATTTTCCGGGCTGGCTTCCCAATATGTATTTGAGATAGAAGTATCTCCCAATCACGAAAGTCGTCAGGAGCTGCTCGAACTGTTAGGAGATGTTGCGTCTTGTTCGGATCATCTGTCATGCCATATCTCAGATGGTGAGGGGCTTCAGTTTACAATTGTAAAAGACGGTATGCCCACCGGCATCCGTTTTCGTGCAGTGCCCAATGGACATGAATTTACATCCCTGCTATTAGCTATCCTGAATAGTGACGGAAAGGGTAAAAATATACCGGATGAAAGCATCCGTGCCCGTGTCAGCGCCTTGAACGGCCCGATCAAGCTGACCACTTATGTATCGCTGACTTGTACCAACTGCCCGGATGTAGTGCAGGCATTGAACATTATGACGACGCTCAACAGCCGGATTACACATGAAACGGTAGACGGCGCTATCAACCAGAAAGAGGTAGAGGCCATGAAAGTGCAAGGCGTCCCTTCTGTCTTTGCCGACGGAAAACTGATTCACGTAGGCCGTAGCGATTTCGGCGAACTGCTTGCCAAACTCGAAGCCCAGTATGGGATAAATAAAGAGACTGTTGATAACTCTGTTGAAAAACCTGTTAAGAACTATGATGTGATAGTCGTGGGAGGCGGTCCTGCCGGTGCGGCGTCTGCTATCTATTCGGCGCGTAAGGGCCTGAGTGTCGCTGTCGTAGCCGAACGTGTCGGCGGACAGGTCAAGGAGACGGTCGGCATCGAGAACCTCGTCTCTGTTCCCCATACGACAGGCGAACAGTTGGCGAATGACCTCCGCACGCATATCAACGATTACCCGATCGACATACTGGAACACCGGCGCGTTGTTTCTGTGTCCGTAGAGACAGATGGCCGTCTGTCTCCATCGCGATCAACGATATTGACAACTTCTACCGGTGAACGCTTTTCGGCTTCTGCCGTTATTGTTGCTACGGGGGCAAGCTGGCGCAAACTGAATGTTCCCGGTGAGGCGGAATATATCGGGCGGGGTGTCGCTTTCTGTCCGCATTGCGACGGCCCGTTCTATAAAGGCAAGCATGTCGCGGTAGTCGGTGGAGGCAACTCCGGTATCGAAGCTGCGATCGACCTGGCCGGTATCTGTTCCAAAGTGACGGTGCTGGAATTTATGGACGAACTGAAAGCGGATCAAGTATTACAGGAAAAACTGAAAAGTCTGCCGAATGTGGAAGTATTCCTGCACTCCCAGTCTTTAGAAGTGATCGGTAACGGTGATAAAGTGACCGGACTTCGTGTAAAAGACCGTAAAACGGAAGCGGAACGGGTGATCGACCTGGACGGAATCTTCGTGCAGATTGGTTTGGCAGCCAATAGCGGCGCCTTCCGTGATGTTGTCGAAACGAATAAACCGGGAGAGATTGTGATCGACGCACATTGCCGGACAAATGTTCCCGGCATCTATGCCGCCGGCGACGTCTCGACCGTTCCTTATAAACAAATTATCATAGCAATGGGCGAAGGGGCAAAAGCGGCTTTGTCTGCTTTTGAAGATAGAATGAGAGGTTTGTTAAGTTAAGTATTAGTACTTGCTATGATTAAGAGGGTGTGACCGTTGTCCTTACAGGACTTCCGCCATACCCTCTTTTATAATTCTTAATTTTTAATTATTAATTCTCAAAGCGCCTTCTCCGAATACATCGCCTCCCACCATTCCGGCTGGTCTTTCAACCATTTGGCGAACCAGGCGTAGATTGTTTTATTCCATTCGGCCCGTTTCTTATAGTCGAATATCTGGTGGTTCTGTCCCATGACCTGGACGAAAGCGGTCGGTTTGCCCAACAGCTTCAAGGCAGTAAACATCTGGATACTTTCGCCGATAGGCACGTTGGTGTCAACCGAACCGTGCAGGAACAGAATCGGCGTGTTGATTTTGTCTGCATTGAACAAGGGACTTTGCTGTGTGTACATATCCCGTGCATTCCAGGGATAGCTGTTGGCACTTGCCAAGGCGCTGTAGGAATATCCCCAGTAGCCTTCGCCCCAATAGCTGGTGATGTCGCTGATCCCGGCGTGCGAGATAGCGGCGGCGAAGATATCTGTCTTCGTTTGCAGGTACTGCGTCATGAAACCACCGTAGGAAGCGCCGATACAGCCGATCTTTCCGGCATCGACAAACGGATGTTCCGCACAGAATTTCTTTGTTCCTTCAATGATTTCGTCTCCCGTACGTTTACCCCACGCATTCACGTGGCGGGCAGCAAATTCCTGTCCGAAACCGGTCGCCCCGCTGGGCTGAATGATGTAAACGATATATCCCAATGCGGCATATACGTGCGACGGGTAACGGTTTTCGAGTGAACGCTCCGTCGGGCTGGTGCCGCCGTAGTAGTTGACGATCATCGGATACTTCTTGTTTGCATCGAAATGAGGAGGCAGGTAATAACGCCCGTAGATCGTGTCGCCCGCAGCCGCCTGGAAATTCCAGTCGTGTACTTCTCCCAGCGTCACATCTTTTAGGATGCCGGCAGAGAGGTCTTTCAGGCAAACGGAAGTGCTCTTCTTCAGATTGACGGAGTAGAGACGTTGCGAGTTGGAGGCGCTTTCACCGAAGTAGACCAGTTCGGGCGCCGTGTTGGCCAGTGTGAAATCCGAGAGGATATCCTCTTTCAACGGCACGGGACTGATTGCTCCGTTTGCCGGATTCAAGACATAAAGGCGCACGCAATCCTTATCTTCTCCCTGCAGGTAGATCTGTTTGTCGGCTCTGCTCCAGACGAAGCGCTGGACAGCCGGGTCGAAGTCTTTGGTGACAGCTGTTGCCTGTTTGCTTGCGGGATCGTAGAGGAAAAGCTGCCCGTCGCCCATATTGGAGGTCTGTCCCGGAGCGATATTCAAACCGATCTGGTTGAACGCTTCGCCGGAACCCGCTATTGCGAGCTGCTTGCCGTCGGGCGAGAATTGGGCATAGCTGATGAACGGATCTTTCAGCAGCAATTCCGTCTCGAGCGTCTGCAAGTCCATCCGGTAGAGCAGGGTGGTGGCGAAGGGACGTTTTGTCAGATCCCGTTCGCTGCACGTAAAGAGCATGTAGCGCCCGTCCTCCGAAATGTCGTTGATCGAAGTGGATGTGTGTCCGTAGGTAAGGCGCTGGAACAGGCCGGTAGCCAGGTCGTATTTATGGATAAACGAGCGGGTGCGCCAGCCCGGCTGACGGTCGTCGGGTACAAGGATCTCCTGCAGGTCTTCTCCTTTTTTCGGCCCTTCTTCGGACACGTTGAAGAGCAGGAAGTCTTCTGTCGGGGCAAAGCTGAACCAACCGTCGGGAAGGTTAGAGGCAAGGACGGTTTCCGCCTTGGTTGCCGGGTCGACGGTGACCAGTTCTTTCCCCTGCATCCCTTTGCGGGTATAGTAGAGACGGTTGCTACGGGGCATCCAACTATAATGGTTGCTACTGCTTTCCATCAGAACCTGTCCGGTGGCGCGGTCGGTCACCTGCTGGAACGATTCGGTTTCGCCACCGGTGAAGGTCGTCTGGTAAGCCGTTAACAGGTATTTCCCGTTAGGTGAGAGGCTGACGGAGCGAAGGCGTGTCCCGTCGAAAACGTCGTTCAGGGTATATCGCTTTTCAGGGCTGGTTGTTGCCGTGACGACTGCTTTGCTATCTGTTTTAAAGGTAGCTTTCGGTGCGTCGTTCGTTTTGCCCGGAATCGCGAGATATTTGATGATGACCTCGTAGCGGCGGGGTTCGAGAGTCAGTTTGATTTCGCCGTTGGCGGGTGTCTGTTTCGCGTTGTCGAGATAGACTTCGTATGTTTCCGGTCCGCTGATCAGCAGCGTTCCGTCGGTATAGCGGTCGCTATTCAGGTAGAACGAGACAAGGCTGACGGAGTAGGCGCCTGCTTGTCCGGCCGCTATTCCGGCATCCAGCGTCTGCGCACTTTCCCGCACGTTGTCGAATGGGACGACAGTCTTCAGCAGCTCTTTCTCCGTGAATTTCTTACTGTTCACGTCGAGGCTGTCGGCAAGGAAGGGTTTCTTTACTTCGTATGGCCCTGCATACCTGAATTGCTTCACCGTCACCTCCTCGGCAAACAGACTGCAACAGGCGCATAGTGCAGATAGGATAAGAATGTTTCTTTTCATGGGATATGTGTTATTACTGAATATTAATCTCATCCACAAACAAGAACGCCGGGTATCCTGCACCGCCATGCCATGCCGGGAGTTTGTCGCTCTTGATGATGACTTCGACGTAGCGGGCTTTGACCGGGGCGAAAGTGATTTCCTGTGGGTAAAGTCCGTCTTTGTCGTCCTTGCCTAAAGAGGGGATTGTCTTGGCGGCTACCTCTTTAAAGGTCTGGCCGTCGTCCGATACTTTCACGGTTATGCCGGCAGCGCCCATGATCCAGTCGCCTTTCACGACATTCGTGTTGAAAGAGACCCGGCTGAATTCGGTCGGCTCTTTCAGGTCGATGACAGCATCCAGGTCTTTGCCCTGGAAGCCGAGCCAGCGTCCGGTCTTGTAGTTATCGTTACCGCTCAGGCCGTCGGTCAGTTCCGGACCGCCATTGAAGTCGTAGCCTTTGCTGGGGGCTACCCGCAAGGTGACCGGTTTGGCCGTTGCCTTGTTGAAGTCTATCTTTTCGGAGAAGATGCGGCTGTTGCCGGTCGGACGAATGGCGACCGCTTTGATCTCTACGTTCTCCTTGATGCGGAGAGGCGCTTCGTATTTCGGGCTGGCCGCGTTCGGTTCGCTACCGTCGAGCGTATAATGGATATCAGCATCGCCTTCCGTTTCGAGTGTGACAACCACTTCGCCTTTGTCGCCGTCAGTGGCGAAGGAAGCGCGGATGTCGAAGATATGTTTGGCATAGTTGTAGCCTAAGCGGTCGTACAGCTTCGTCATGCGGACGAGACGGGGCAGGAACGCTTTATAGTCTTTCGGAGCGTTCGTCCACTGTACTTCTGCCAAGGCATCCATACGCGGCATGATCATATATTCCACCTGGCTGAACGTCGGGATATATTCCGTCCAGAGGTTTGCCTGTGCACCGATCACATACTTCTGGTATTCTTCCGGTATTCCGTCTGTCGGCTCAAACGAGTAGACACGTTCGAGAGGCAGGTAGCCGCCGATCGCCAGCGGGTCGTGTTCCGTGTCGGTCGATTGGTAGTAGTCGAAATAGAGGTAAGAGTTTGGAGTCATAATCACGTTATGTTGTTGCTTGGCAGCCTCGATGCCGCCGCCGACACCACGCCAGCTCATCACCGTTGCGTTCGGAGCCAGTCCGCCTTCCAGTATCTCGTCCCAGCCGATGATGTGGCGTCCTTTGCTTTCGACAAACTTTTCCATGCGCGAAATAACATAGCTTTGCAGATACTCTTCGGCGCTATGCTTGCTGTCTCCCTTGATACCTTCCGCCTTGATGCGTGCCTGGCATTTCGGGCATTTCTGCCAGCGTACCTTCGGACATTCATCACCGCCGATATGGATATATTCGGAGGGGAAGAGGTCGATCACTTCGGCGAGCACGTCTTCCAGAAATTGCATGGACTTCTCGTTTCCGGCGCAGATCACGTCGTCCGACACGCCCCATTGTGTCCATACCTCATACGGACCTCCCGTACATCCCAACTCGGGATAAGTGGCGAGGGCTGCCAACTGGTGCCCCGGCAGATCGATTTCGGGAATGATCGTGATGAAACGTTCCTTCGCGTAGGCGATGACGTCGCGTATCTCGTCCTGCGTATAGAAGCCGTCGTAAGGCTGTCCGTCATACTTCCCGGAGTTGCGTCCGATCACCGTCTCTTTGCGTTTGGAGCCGATCTGTGTCAGTTCCGGATATTTCTTGATCTCGATACGCCATCCCTGGTCGTCGGTCAGATGCCAATGGAAACGGTTCATATTGTGTAAGGCAAGAATGTCGATAAACTTCTTGACCGAATCCGTCGGGAAGAAATGACGCGACACGTCGAGGTGCATCCCGCGATACGGGAAACGCGGATAGTCGTTGATGCTGACCGCCGGCAGTTCGACCTGCATACCGTCTGCCACCGCAGGGATCGATTTGCGCAACGTCTGTACGCCATAGAAAATACCGGCGTTTGAAGCGCCTGCAATCTCGACGCCGTTCTCGCTCACCAGCAGGCGGTAGCCTTCCTTGTTCCGGATGTCGGAGGCGATAGAGAGGTGGATACCTTTGCCGGTATCTCCCGTCGTAACTTTCGGTTCATAACCGGTTGCGTCTTTGATGTAAGAGGCAAGGAAACGGGCGGTCTGTTCCATTTCCGCATCGCCTTCCTGATAGGTGATAGGCGTGGAGGGTTTCAACAGGAACGGGGCGCTGCCCTGTATGGCCACTTCCTGGGGAAGCGGGATGACGGCGTAATCGCCTTGTGCTTTCTGACCATCCGAACAGGCTACTGCTCCGGCAATAGCTGTCAGGATACATACGTACTTCGTTAGTTTGTTCATGCGTTTAAATGTTATAGATGAAAAAATAGTAATTCTTATTTAGTCCAATAGTCCACGACGGTAACAGCGGACGCCTTGTCTCCCAATACCTTTCCGAAAGCCTTGTGGGCCGGGTGAATCAGATAGGCGTCACGGTCGGCATCCGAATGGAATGTAAGGAAGAAGCAGTGCGTCAGCCCTTGTTGCAAACCTTCGGGGCTGCAATCCGTCCCCCATTCATATCCTTTGACCTGTTCTATCTGGGAGGGGAGCGCACAGAATGCCTCTTCGACTTCTTTAATCTGTTCGGCGGAAACTTCCGGTTTGAAGCCGAACATCACAACGTGGCGAAGCACCTTCTCTTGCTTCGGTGTGCTGGTGCAGCAAAGCATTAAAGTAGAGAATACCAGGACAGTCAATGTCGCGTAAATAGTCTTTTTCATGATGATTAGGATTTTTATTGTTTGTTGATGTTGCCAAAGATAGTGAAAAACCGGTAAACCGTATAGCCGGATATTGATTTCTCTCCTTTAAAGTTGTAATATGTTAAAAAGTTTCACCTGTTTCGTTGAGGTGAAACTTTTGTTTCTTGCCGGTGAAACTTTAGTTTCTCCCTGGTGGAACAAAAGTTTCTCCGTAATGAAACTTTTCTTACATAGCACAGACTTCTGCCGGTTTATAGAAGTCGTTGACCTTTTTCACCGTGCTGCAACGCGTATAGGCGTCGTGGCAATAAATGAGCGTCTGCTTCTCGCGTGCCGCCTCTTCCAACATCCGCACTTTTTCATTGTAGGAGGTGACCGGAAAGGTGTCGTAGGCCGAGATCCAGGCGGGCGACACGCTGGCGGCGAGCGGGATGACGTCGCCGGCAAAGACGTAGGTGCGTTCGGGCATCGTGATGTAAGGCGCGATCTGTCCGGGCGTATGTCCGTCGAAAAGACGTAGGTTTACGACGGGGCAAAGCTGTGTTTCTTGATCTATTAAACATAGTTTACCGCTTTCCTCGACTGCTTGCATATTTTCAATGAAGTAAGAATCTTTTTCGAGCGCATTCGGGTGGAGGAAATTCTCCCATTGCCGGCGGCTTACCCAATGTGTGGCGTTGGGAAAGGAGAGCGCGTAGCCCGGCGTGCGGTCCGGCTGAAGCGTTTTCCGGGTAGTGTAGCCGCAATGGTCGAAGTGGAGGTGGGTGAGGATGACATCCGTGACCTCCTCGCACGCGACTCCCCGCTTTTGAAGTTCTTCGCCCAGGTCGGCAAGATCGAAGAAGTTGTAATAGCCGAGCTGTTTCAGGTGTTTGTCGCCCGCCCCGTTGTCGATCAGTATAATACGTCCGTTACCGTCGCGGATCAGGACGCTGCGCATTGCCAGGATACAGCCGTTTTGCCCGTTGCTCGGGTAACGCCGGCTCCAGGCCGTTTTGGGTATGGCGCCGAACATGGCACCGCCGTCGGCGTAGAAAAATCCTGTGTCTATTAGTTGAATATCCATAAATTATACTTTTTGATACAAATATAGGGAAGTTTTTTCTTCCGTTCTCATACAACGGGTAAATGAAATTGTTTACCTTTGCGAGCAAAATCTGAGTGATGCGAAAAGTTCATTTAATCTCCGTAACCGAGCCTCTGTTGTTTGATTTGGCCTTGGCTATTCACCAAAAAGGGTACGAAGTCAGCGTATCCGGTGACGGGCTGGCCGATGCGACGCTTGCCAGACTGGATGAAGAAGGTTGTACCTGCCATGGAGACGGATGGTTTCCGGAGAGATTAACTAAAGATATACAATTTGTCGTATTGGGGGCTACGGTCCGGCAGGACAATCCCGAACTGATACGTGCAAAGGAACTGGGATTATTAGTGCTTTCGATTCCTGAATTTATTTTTCAACGGACGAAAGAGAAGACGCGGGTCGTTGTTGCCGGTAGCCGGGGAAAGAAAACAATCATTTCGATGATTGTCTGCGCCCTGAAGCGGCAGAAACTTGCGTTCGACTATGCGTTGACCAGCGAAGTGCCTTTGTTGCCCGACCGTGTGCATCTGAGCTATGAAGCCCGGATCGCGATTATCGAGGGCGACGAGCATGTCACGTCTGCCCTGGAGAAACGCTTCCAGCTCGAGTTCTATCGCCCTCACATCGCAATCCTGACAAATCTGATGTGGACTTCCGCCACCGACCACGCCACGCCGGAAGCCTATCATACGACTTTCCGTACGTTCGCCTCGTCGATCGAGCGCGAAGGCAAGCTGATCTATTTCGACGGCGACCCGGTCGTGAAGCAGCTTGCGCAGGAGGTACGCGAAGATATTACGGCCATGCCCTACGACGAGCATGTCGTGATCGAGAAAGAGGGAAAGACCTTCCTGCAAACTCGCTACGGGGATTTCCCCGTCTATATTCCGGACCGCTTTTTCCTGATTAATCTGAATGCTGCCCGCCTGGCCTGCCGCCAGTTAGGTGTAAAAGATGCGGATTTTTATCAGGCTTTATCCGAATATAGTGTATCTTTGCAACCATGATTATTGCGAGACAAAAAAGAAAAGAAAATATTGCCGAGTATCTGTTGTACATGTGGCAGGTGGAAGACCTGATACGTGCCAACAACTTCGATATGGATTCCATCCGCCGCACGGTGGTAGACCGCTACGACCAGCCGGAAGAGGTGAAGGAAGAGATTGCCCGTTGGTATGAGGAGCTGATCGAGATGATGCGTTCCGAAGGGGTGAAGGAGAAGGGACACATCCAGTTGAACCGGAATGTGATTATCGCCCTGACCGACCTGCACCTGCGGCTTCTGAAATCGCCGAAAGAGATGGTCTACGGCGCGGCCTATTATAAAACACTCCCTTATATCGTCCAGCTCCGTGCTAAATCGGGCGGCGAAGAATTGCCTGAACTGGAGACGTGCTTCAATGCCATTTACGGTTTCCTGATGCTGAAGATGCAGGGCAAGGAGATCACTCCCGAGACGATGGAGGGTATCAAACAAATCAGTTCGTTCCTGGCGCTTCTGGCCGAGAAGTATCGCGAAGATATGAATGGGGAACTGAAATTAGAAGAATAAAAATAAGATGAAGACGATATTAGTAACAGGGGCTAACGGGCAACTGGGCAACTCGATCCGTCTGCTGGCTGCCGGCTATCCGCAATTCGCATTCGTGTTTACGGATGTGGATACGCTCGATATCTGCGACGCTCCGGCGGTGGATGCGTTCGTGCGGGAAAAGAAAGCGGACTATATCCTGAACTGTGCCGCTTATACGGCTGTCGACAGGGCTGAGGATGACGAAGCGCTGTGCCTCCGCATCAACCGCGATGCGGTGAAGAACCTGGGCGAAGCGGCCCGTGCCGTAGGGGCGAGGGTGATACATGTCTCTACGGATTATGTGTTCGACGGTACGAACCATCTTCCGTATGTGGAAACGGATGCGACTTGTCCGGCTTCTGTCTACGGACGTACGAAGTTAGCAGGAGAAGAGGCGTTGTTAGAGGTTTGTCCGGATGCGGTGATTATCCGTACGGCATGGCTGTATTCCGAGTTCGGGAATAACTTTGTCAAGACGATGTTGCGGTTGGGGGGTGAACGTGAACAGCTGTCGGTTGTCTTCGACCAGGTCGGTTCGCCAACGTATGCTGGTGATTTGGCGGCGGCTATTCTGGCTGTGTTGGTGCAGGCAGAGGAAGGCGTTTTCGTTCCGGGTATTTACCATTTTTCCGATGAAGGCGTTTGTAGCTGGTACGACTTTGCGGTCAAGATCATGGAGTTGGGAAATGCACCCTGCCATGTCCTCCCGATCGAATCGAAAGAGTATCCGGCAAAGGCCGCCCGCCCGCATTTCAGCGTCCTGAACAAAGCGAAGATCAAAGCGACATATCACGTCAGCATTCCCCATTGGGAAGCGAGTTTGCGTAAATGTATAATGATACTTGACGGGAATCAGGATAAGTAAATGATGATTTAACGGTGAGATTCGTGTTTGTGGTTATAGCTCCAGGAGTATCTGTTTCCCCTCTCGAGAGGGGATAAGGGGTGTGTTATCTTTCTGTTTATCAAAGAAAATTCACACACCCCCTGCCCCCTCTCGAGAGGGGAAGAAGTTACCATCGGTCGATATAAACAAACCCATAAATTATCTTTTACCAGCGAAATAAAGTAAGAATAACAAAACGAAATAAGATAAATAACAATGAGTCAGTATTCAGAAGAGATTGAGAGAAGAAGAACGTTTGCTATTATCAGCCACCCGGATGCCGGTAAGACGACTCTTACCGAAAAACTGTTGCTCTTCGGTGGTGCCATTCACGTGGCAGGTGCCGTAAAGTCCAACAAGATTAAGAAGACGGCTACTTCCGACTGGATGGAGATTGAAAAGCAGCGTGGTATCTCCGTCGCAACCTCCGTGATGGCTTTCGACTATTCCGGTCATAAAATCAACATCCTCGATACTCCCGGTCACCAGGACTTCGCCGAAGATACGTTCCGCACACTGACGGCTGTGGACAGCGTTATCATCGTGATCGACACCGCAAAGGGTGTGGAAGCGCAGACCCGCAAGCTGATGGAAGTCTGCCGTATGCGCAAGACTCCCGTGATTGTTTTCGTCAACAAGATGGACCGCGACGGTAAAGACCCGTTCGACCTGTTAGACGAGATCGAGGAAGAACTGCATATCAACGTCCGTCCGCTCAGCTGGCCGATCGACATGGGACAGCGCTTCCGTGGTGTCTATAATATATACGAACAGAAACTGAACCTCTACACGCCGAGCAAGCAATATGTGACGGAGAACGTAGAGTTTAAAGATATCAATAGCCCGGAGCTGGAAACCTATATCGAACCGGAACAGGCCGAAAAGCTCCGTTCCGACATCGAACTGATAGAAGGCGTTTATCCGGAATTTGACGTCGCTACCTATCTGAAGGGCGATATCGCGCCGGTGTTCTTCGGTTCTGCCTTGAATAACTTCGGGGTGAAGGAATTGCTGGATTGTTTTATCAACATCGCCCCTTCCCCTCGTCCCGTTGCAGCAGTGGAGCGTGTGGTCGATCCGGAAGAGGATGCTTTCTCCGGCTTCATCTTCAAGATTCACGCCAATATGGACCCGAACCACCGCAGTTGTATTGCTTTCGTCAAGATTTGTTCCGGCCGTTTCGAGCGTAATGCGAACTATAAGCATGTCCGTTTCGGCAAGATGATGCGCTTCAGCAGCCCGACGGCTTTCATGGCGCAGAAGAAAGAGGTGGTGGATGAGGCTTTTGCCGGCGATATTATCGGTCTGCCGGATACCGGAAACTTCAAGATCGGCGATACGCTGACTTCCGGCGAGGAACTTCACTTTAAGGGTTTGCCGAGCTTCTCGCCCGAGATGTTCAAATATATCGAGAATGCCGATCCGATGAAAGCAAAGCAGCTGAACAAGGGTATCGAGCAGCTGATGGACGAAGGTGTCGCGCAGCTTTTCACGAACCAGTTCAACGGTCGCAAGATTATCGGTACGGTCGGGCAGTTGCAGTTCGAGGTAATCCAGTACCGCTTGCTGCATGAATATGGCGCGCAGTGTAAGTGGGAACCGATCAGCCTTTATAAAGCCTGCTGGATTGAAAGCGACAATGCCGTCGCCCTCGAAAACTTCAAACGGCGCAAAGCCCAGTATATGGCACTTGATAAAGAAGGACGCGATGTCTACCTGGCCGATTCGGGATATGTCCTGACGATGGCTCAGCAAGATTTCCCGGATATTAAGTTCCATTTTACGTCGGAGTTCTGATCTACAAAATATTTTGTATCTCCAACAGACTGCCAACCGTATAGGTCGGCGTAAATCCTTTTGCCGGCAGCCCTTCCGGGTTAAGCCATAGCTGGTCTATCCTGGAGTTGTGGGCACCAACGATGTCGGCTTCCCAGCTGTCGCCTATCATCAGGGTTTCGCAACGGCGGGAATTGGTGTTTTTGAGGGCGAAGTCGAATATCCCTTTATGCGGTTTTTGGATGCAGGCATCTTCGGAAAGAATCATCTTTTCGAAGTAAGGCGCAAGGCCGGAATTGCTGAGTTTCTTGAATTGAACTTCCCGGAAACCGTTGGACAGGATATACAGGCGGTAGGAGGGGCGCAGGTATTCCAACAGCTCGATTGCACCCGGCACGAGCCGTGTCTTGCGGGTAGTACGTTGCAGGAAGTCGTTGTTGATTGCCAATACCGCATTCTTGTCTTCTATCCCCATCGGGCGGAGCATGTAGCGGAACCGTTCGACGATCAGTGTCATGCGGTCTATCTCATTGTTGCGGTATTGTTCCCATAGCAGGTTGTTGTGTGGCCAATAGATGTCGAAGAAAGCCTCGAAGGAGGCATAATACCGGTCAAAGTGGTGATCGGTATATAGCTCTTCGAGGCATTCTTTATTGTTGTGATACGTATCCCAAAGGGTATCGTCCAAATCTATAAAAAGACTTTTATATCTTGTCATCCTACTTCTATCACCAAATATTTACCCAGGCTCCAGAACGCTTTTTCGTCTGTAATCTTCAGCGTGATGTTGCCGTCTTCATCTTTTACAAACTCATAAGAACCTTCCGGATGGTTGGATTTCAGTTTTGCTTTGCCGGCGAACAAAGGAATTTCTTTCACTTCGCGGATGTCGATAGAGATGAAATAGTCCTTGTTGAAGCCGCTCTGCAGTACTTTGGACTTGGAGAACAGGCCGCCGCCCGAAAGAATCTTCTGGTCTTTCAGCTCTTTGGATGTACCGAAGCAGTAGTAAGCTGTGTTAAGAGCCTTGTCCTGTTCCTGTAGCTTTTCAGACTGTGCGGCGGTTGTTGTTGCCAGGCCTTCCACATCTTCGTTCAGCGAAGCGACCATTTCGTCCAGTTCCTGGATGCGTACGTTCTTCTTTGCCAAGTCTTCCTGTAAAGCGACGATCATATTAGCCTTCTGATCCAGTTCGGAAGAAAGGCGGCTGATTGTTTTGCGCAGGGCTGCCGACTGGATTCCGCTCTTTTTCAGCTTCTCTTCCAGTTCGCTGATCTGCTGTTTATTCTTTTTCAGCGTTTCGCTGATCAACTGCATATTCTCTTTGATCTGTTCGCGGTTACTCTTGTTCAGATCGCCTTTTTGCTGTTGGATATTGAGATAGTTTTCAGCATCACGGATAGACTGGATGTCAGCCTCTACATCGTTGAGTGTGCCGAGTATCTCGTCCATCTCGGAGTTTGCTTTCGTGTTTTCAATTCTCAGAGAGTCGTTTTCTGCTTTCAGCTTCTTGTATTCCGCTGAATTTTGTCCGCAGGAAGACAGCATGGCTGCGCAAATCGTTGTTGCAATTAATACCTTTTTCATTTTCTTTTTGTTGTTACGTTAAACTTCTGTTCCTGTCTCTTTGTCCTTTTTATCTTTTAAGCCTGCTAAAACTATAACAATTTCTCCTTTCGGTTCGTTCACGGTGAAGTGGGCGATTACCTCTTCGAGCGTGCCGCGCACTGTCTCTTCGTGTATCTTGGATATTTCGCGCGATACGGAAACGGGACGGTCATTTCCGAAAAACTCGGTAAGCTGTGTCAGTGTTTTGACCAGCCGGAAAGGGGATTCGTAAAAGATGATGGTGCGCGGTTCCGTCGAAAGCTCTTTCAACCGGGTCTGCCGTCCCTTTTTCTGGGGCAGGAAACCTTCGAAGCAGAACTTCTCGTTGGGAAGTCCCGATGCGACGAGTGCCGGCACGAAAGCGGTTGCTCCCGGCAGGCATTCCACCTCCACACCCTGGCGTACACACTCGCGCACGAGCATAAACCCGGGATCGGATATCGCGGGAGTTCCGGCGTCGGACACCAATGCGATGTTTTCGCCCGCCTTGATACGGGCAGCCACCTGTTCCACGGTCTTATGCTCGTTGAACTTGTGGTGCGACTGCATCCTGTTCTGTATCTCGAAATGCTTGAGCAGAATGCCGGTAGTACGGGTGTCCTCCGCCAGAATGAGGTCGGCCTCTTTCAGCACGCGAATTGCCCGGAAAGTCATGTCTTCCAGGTTTCCGACGGGAGTGGGTACTACTGTTAATTTTGCCATAATCCTTTATTCTTTAGAGGAAGCGTTTTTCAAGCAGCTTGATAAAATCGGCTACCGCTTCGTCTTCTATGTTCCATTTTAATTCGTTATTCAAATATGTGACCGAGTCTTCGTATGAATGAATCTCGTTCAGGTCGTTGATAGCCTTGTTCATCCGTGCTTCGTCACCTCCGAACAGTTCGCGGCGGAAACGGAAACGGTCGTTCAGGCTGAAAGCTTTCCTGAAGTCGGAAAGGTTTTTCTTTTCCAGGAGATCGTTCAGGAATAAACCTGCACGCTCTGCCGTCGTCACCTTATTCGGTACTTCCACTGCGGGCGGAGCCGGTTCGACGACCGGTTCAGGCTTGACGGCCACCGGCTCTGTCATTGGAATCTCTTCCCGGGGTGCTTCCGTGACAACCTCTTCCGGAGTAGCTTCTATCTCTTCCGGCTGTTCGGTAACGGCCGGTTCGGGTACTATGGGAATTGGTTCGGGAGCGATATTTTTTGGTTCGGGAGCTATAACCGGGGGCTCCTGTATCGTTTCTGTCGGGACGGCAACAGATGGAGGGATGGACTGGATCAAAGCCTGATGTTCTTCCATCTGTTTGCGCAGCATCTCGATCTGAGCAGCTTCCAGCGAGTGGAGGTCTTTCAGAATCTTATGCGTGAGGTCGAAAGTCTGGCTGAAGAAAGACACCGGGTATACTTCTGCATCCCGCATGCCGGCAACCAACGTTTCAAGCTCCCGGATATCCAGAAGCAGATAATCTATTTTCTCTTTATTTGCCATTCCTTTTTACCATTCATGAAAACCAATAAGCCGGCTTTCGTTTATATTGCAACAAAAATAGGTATTTCTTATATATGTAACGCGTTTATTGTATGAAATATTGTTATTCCTTCACGGCTCTTTCATTGTATATTATTTAGTCGTTATACTTTTGCGTATAGTTTTAACATCAAAGTAGTGGTGTATTCTGATGAATATAGAAAGGAGGTTCTTAAAGTGCTGTCATTAAAAACTCACGTATGTGAATCTGTTGGATGCCTTTTTCATTCGTCCCGGCGTTAAACTCATCCATGCTAACAACATATTTAGGATAATGGTCCGTGATATTCATTAAATTACCGAATTCGCGTTCTCTTGTTTTCTCATCCATAAGTTGATAAGCTACTTGAATATAGATACGATTTCCGTTTTTCGACCCTATGAAATCAATTTCGTAGTTTCCTTGTTGGCCTACTTTAACATCATAGCCACATCGAAGTAAATGGAGATACACGGCATTTTCCAATAGTTTTTGTATCTCTTTGCCCAAATTGTATCCTCGGATTACATTTCGTAAACCCAAATCTTCGAAATAATATTTTTCTCCTATTTCAAAGATTTTTAGTCCGTTTATATCCATTCGATTTACCTTATGGATAAAAAAAGCATTGAGTAAGGGTGTTATATAATTGATCACAGTTTGGGTTGAAACGGTAGAACGTTGGGATTTCAGATATTTTGCAATATTGGATGCAGAAAACATATTTCCGAGATTGTCTGCTAAATATTCCACTAAGTCATTTAAGAATGATACATTTCGGATATTCTCCCGCGCTACTACATCTTTCAGTAGAATCGTGGAATATACATTGCGTAAATATTCAAAAGCATGAACCTCTTCCGTTCCGATTACTTTTAAATAGGGCATTCCACCTATTGTCAGATATTTATAGAGGCTCTGGTTGCTATCTTCCAATTCAAAAAAACGCAGGAATTCTGTATAACCTAAGCTATGGATCGGGAATTCAATATATCGGCCGCTTAAATGTGTGGCAAGTTCTCCTGATAACATAGAGGCATTGCTTCCCGTACAGGTAATATCGCAAACTCCCTCTGCCAATAAGCTTCTTAAAGCATATTCAAAGCGTTGTATTTCCTGTACTTCCCTATTCTGCGCTGGCCTACCAGGATTTTTATAATGTCTTTTCCTATAAAAGGCTTGATACGCTCAGTGTAAATCGGGCGATCTATATATTCTCGGGTAAAACGAATTTTGTCAATCATAATGGATGCTTTTTGCAAATATAGTAATTTTATCAATTATAATGGATGAATTTACTTGTGATTTTAGGCGATTCGTGAACTGCCCTAAGACAGCGTCGCGATCTCACCTATAAATCATCATTTATGGTTCAGGACATGGCTGGCTATTTTGCGATCCCGCGTCGGTGCGTGGGAATGGGATAGTTCAGTTTTTCTTAGTTCGAATCCATATATACAAAGGACTTATTGTATACAATGGGCTTATTGTCTGTTTTTTTTCAATACCCGTTAGTCTAAAACGAAATAATACCGCATGAAAATGGGATTTCTACCCCATATTTATCGAATTACTATAGCGGGTAATATTTATTAATAATCTTACACATACTATAACGCTGGTTATCAGTATAGTGCAAAATAGACTGTTTTAGAGGGGTTATTGTCTATTTCCTTATTTGCAGGAGGTTCACTTCTTTGCAGTTTTGAAATAGACAGACCTCGTAGGGGCGGTTCGTGAACCGCCCTCTGTGCCAACAAATATCTCCTTCGTCACTATTGGGCAGTTCGCGAACTGCCCCTACGAAGTCTGCTCTTTTGATTCAAATATTCTTAGAGACGAACCCTCTTGCATACTTTGCTCATAACTATGGAGGGTGCAGATTATAGTTATGATTGACCAAAACCATAACTATGAGACATACATCTGTGAAATATGCGTCCGGTTTATTAGGGGATATGTTACATAAACGGTATTGTTTCGTCCTGTAACCCATGTATTTTGGAAAATTATGGGCGTTTTTCCTTGTTGATTCGGAAAAGCTATTTACCTTTGCAACGATTCCGTAGTAGGCAGCGGCCCACGGAGCGCGGGATCAATTACATATTGTAAGCATTTTACGAAGATTATTCCAACTCAAAAATCTGGTAAATTTTTAGCTAAACGGAATAATAGACAGTAAATGCTTGCGCTGGTTACGTATAAGTTCATCTACCATTGTTATGGGAAGAGTGTGTTATATCGTATAAGGCGCGAGCTGTTGTTCTATTATTGTTTAGCGGGCTTACCAGAGCCTTTGAGTTGATAATAGACAACACGCTCGCGTTTTTTTTATGCCCGCTCATAATCATTCGCGGGGGTGTTCTCACCCCTTCGTAAAATTAGTTGTTGGATCTTTAAACACTATTTTATTAACAATTAATTTTAAATGATTATGAACAAGAGATTTTCTACTCTTTTGGCAGGTGTCGCACTTTTGGGTGCGCTCTCTGCAAACGCTGCGGTAGAGAGTGGTAACTATTACCACTTGTAGACACAGAATGTGGGGACTACCACAAAAGCACCTCTTAATTTGGCTATTACAACCAATTACAAAGGCGTCCCCGATTCTTTGATTGCTGTTTCAACAGTAAGTGCTAATCTTACTGCTCTTGCGACTGGCGACTCTGCTCTATGGAAGATTGAAACTGAAAAACAGGGGCCAAGTGCAGCTATCGTTTACACCATTACGAATAAGGCTTGCCCGACAGTGCGCTTGTCTTTTGGTGGTACCAGTAATGCAGTAACAGACGCGACTCACAAAATTAGCTATGATAGTAGTAGTGAATTTGATGACAGTGCTCCTACTGGCTACAACGATTTCGCTACAGTAAGTGGTTCCGCTACATTTGCATGGAGTGCAAATGATGATGATCCTGTAACCAATGCTGGTATGTTATCTTTTGCAAAAGGGGACTCCATATTGACCTTGTCAGTGTGGGGTGTTGCTTCCTATTCGAACTCTGCAACTACTGCAGATCGGGCTACTGGCACCTTTGCTGTAAAACCAGTGAAGATTTTAGGGACAGATTGGGCAACTAAAGGTGTTGCAAGTACAGGAGATGGTGAAGCTAACCCTATCATCTCTTTGAAAGCAGTTGCTGCCGATAAGAAAGTCCTTACCGTAAAAGAACTGAACTCCATGAAGAAAGAGGGCGGTTTCCAACTGTTTGCTAAGTATGACGGTGCTGCTGTAGATAGCAATAATCCGTTGGCTGGGGTTACGTTTAAGGCGGTAAAAGCGGAAAGTGTAACAAATCCGGAATCTTCTCCCGTTTATGATGATGCAACAGCTGATAAGGCTGTTTTCTTGGAAGCAGTAAGCCTACCGAAGAAAGATGGTCGTCCTCAGTTCCTATTTGTAGATACGACAACGTATGCAACAAACGCTGCAGCTGGTGAATTCTTGAAACTGAAGGTGGATACATTGCCGCGTTTAACAGGTGAAGCTCTTAATACGAGTACTAACTCTGTCCTGACTGCAGCCGCTTATCAGTTTGTAATCACAACAGATCCTTCTCATCCGGTTGACTCGGTTGCTGTATTTGCTACTAGTTCTTATGAGTTGAATAAAGCAGGAAATGAACCGCGTACATTCGATGTCGCTTCAAGTGGTAAGTGGGCTGCCTTACAGATCGAAGTTGTAAAGGACGCAAAAGTTTTGACAACAAAGATGACAAATATAAATACAGTTGCTGCCGCAAAGGATGTCTCTACTCTATCTGCATCCTCTCGTCTCTCCTTCACCGGAACAACAACCGTATCAGCAGTTTTGGCATTGGATAAAGTTTACTCTGTAAAAAGCGTAAACAAGGCTACTTCTTACAAAGATCAGGCTGGTAAATATTGGGTGAATGTATTAGGCGGAAGTAGTAAAGACGATGTTGTTTATAGCGCTGCTACTTACAAATCAGTTCCCGCTACCCAATTTATCTATAACGGCTTCTCTTTGGTGAACCGCGAAAATCCGACTATCACAACAAACGGTTTAGCTGCTGTTGACAATCAGGCAGATACTTATACAAATGGTGCTGACACGCTTGAAATCAAAGCAATCGAAGGTATCGACATCGAAGAAAACACAATCGGTTACGCTTATATGTCTGAAGATTCACTGAAGAACTATGCATTCTCTTTGGATTATGTATCCGGTCTGTTGTCAGGCTTGAGCATCAATGTTGCAAAAGACTCTGCTGTAATGGCTACCGAAGACGCTGCTGCCCTGTTCAAACTGGAAGCTGGTGAGGCTGTAAAATACGGAGCAGAGAACTCTAAGATTGCTCAGTTGGAATACGTTCCGTTCATGATCTACCGCAAGGAAATTTCAAACGGCAAGAAGACTTATGTTGTTGCAGATGTTGCCGGTCGCTTGGTTGTAACAAACGAAACAAGTGAAGCCGGTGAAACTCCTTCTACCTTCTACTTGAAGAACATCAATGATAATGGCGAAGTGATCTTGATCAATGCGACTAACAACAAGAAATACAATGTAAACAGCACGACTGCCAAATTGGAAGAAGTTGCTTTAACAGCCGGTAACAACGCGTTCAAAGTACAGGTAGAAAAAGCACCTGAATATGTATTGGATGCAGCACAGAAACATATCACGTTTACAAATAGCCGTGGAGACAAACTGACTGCCGACAAGAACGGTTTCGCTGTCTTCCGTGCTGTAGGTGAAGAGCTGAAGGCTACTTGTGACGAAGCCGACTTCGCTCTGTATGTAGATACAGCACAAGGTTTGGTTCAGAACCCGACAGATCCGACTTACTACATCCTGAAAGGTGCTAAGACTGGTGAAAAGGCTGCTTTGGAAGGAAACTTCTTGCGCGTAATGACTGATTCTCTTGATAAGGAAGTAGAAGGTTATTCTATCCTGGTTAACAATGTAGCAAAGGCTAAATTGGCATTCGTTCCTGCAAAACGTCTGGCTGTGGGTGGTGACTCTCTGATCGTAAACTATCAGAACGAAACACTGACCAAGGCTGACAGCATAGGTTTCACAGACAAGACTGCCGGTATCGACCAGTTCCAGTTCAGAATTCAGTACACAGAAAACGATGGCGAATATGTATTGCGCAATGCTGCTAACTATATTGCTGTCCTGAACGATGTAATCTTCCTGACTGATAAGGCTAACGAAGCAGCTGTTCTTTCTACTGAATCAGTAGAAGCTCCTACAGCCAACGACGCTACTCCTTCCGTAACGGAAGTAAAAGTTATCGCCGCTAACGGTGGTGTTCAGATCGTAGGTGCTGCCGGCAAGATGGTTGTTATCACTAACATCCTGGGCCAGACTGTTGCCAACACAGTTCTGACTTCAAGCGACACAACGATCGCTACCCCTGCCGGTGTAGTTGTTGTAGCTATCGAAGGCGAAGAAGCTGTTAAAGCAATCGTAAAATAAGAATGAAATTATAATCAAATAATTCTAAAATAGGCCGCGCGGGTTTGTGCGGGATGCATCCCATATCAGTACCAATTACCCTGTGACAGGCGAACAAGCGGTCAAGTTTAATATTAATAATACTAAAGTATATTGAATTAAAAGTTCAAGTAGCCTTTCCCCCTGCGAAGGATGAAGGCCTACACAAAACAAGCCCCGGAGATGTCCGACATCTCCGGGGCTTCGTTCTCTGTTACTCTTCAAACTCTTCAGGCAGGTTCACTAAATATAGGCGGTGAGTGGCGCGGGTGAAGGCGGTGTAGAGCCAGCGGTAAAAGTCTTCGCCCAGCATCTCCTCGGTGATGTAGCCGATGTCCAGAAATACGTTCATCCATTGTCCGCCCTGTGCCTTGTGGCAGGTGACGGCGTATGCGAACTTGACTTGCAGGACGTTGTAGTGCGGATCGGCTTTCATCTTTTTCATCTTGGCGGCCTTTGTCGGGACGTCGTCGTAATCTTCAAGGATGGTGTAGAACAATTTGTCGTTCATCTCTTTCGGCAGTGCGGGCGCGTCTGTCTGCAACGTGTCGAGCAGGATTTTGACATCCATCTCGAGGTCGTAGTCCTGGAAACGGATCAATACGTCTGCGAAGCGGAAACCGTAAAGTTCGTATGTCCTTCGCACACGCAGCACCTGTACGATCTCGCCGTTTGCGATAAAGTCCATCTCTTTGCAACCGGCTGTCCAGAAATAGTTGTTTTTGGCTACCATCAGCCGGTCGCCCGACGAAAGTTCCTCCTCGCGGTAAAGGATGCGGTTCCGGATGCCGTTATTATAGATAGTCGCTCTCTTGTTTGAACGGGAGATGATCATAGTCTCTTCGATTCCGTCACGGCTGTAGGCGGAAGATATTTCTTCGATCAGTTCGTCGCCGTTCACCTTCCTGAAATCGGTAAAGCCTTTCAGCCGGAGCTTAGGGAATATTTCGACCTCATCGTTCCGCAAAGCATCCCTGAGGCGGGTGGCATTGAACAGGATTCCGGAGTCTTCACTCTGGCGGACCACCTGGGTAAGCGTGATTTCCTCTACTTTCAGGTTATATCCCCGCAGGATTTCCCGGTTGAGGGCGGGGCTTTCGGTCTGCATGACAGGAGGTAGCTGCGCCACGTCGCCCATCAGGATCAGCCGGCAGTTCTCGCCGGAATAGACATACTGGATCAGGTCGTCCAGCAGGCGTCCCGTCCCGAAGACAAACGAATCTAACCCTTCATTGGCGATCATGGAGGCTTCGTCAATGATGAACAACGTATCTTTATGCAGATTGTCAGCCGGATGAAAGCCTGTCGGTTCGTTCGAGAACGCTTTCTGACGGTATATTTTCTTATGGATCGTGTAGGCTTTCTGCCCGGCATAACCGGAGAATACCTTTGCCGCCCGTCCGGTCGGAGCCAGAAGGATACTTTTTTGCTTGAGCTCCGCCATCGTCTTCACTAATGCGCCGACCAGCGAAGTTTTTCCCGTTCCTGCATATCCTTTTAGCAAGAGCAGCGAATCCGTTTCTTCCGAAAGCAGGAAATCAGTCAGCATATTTAACGCTAAAAACTGGTCTTCGGTCGGATTATATGGGAAATTTTGTGTAATTTGGCGGCTTAAATAACTATTTATCATTTTGATCGCAATAATTTTCGCGATAAAGGTAGTGTATTAAATATTCTTTTTTAAATTTGCCGAACGAAATAAATTCAAAAAACAATATAAACCATGAAAGTTACATTAAAGATTTTATTGGCTGTAGCAGTCTTACTGCTTGTGTACATGTGTTACAGAAGTATTATGGGTCCGATCGAGTTTAAAGAAGAGAGGGATCGTCGTGAAACTTTAATCAAGGCGCGCCTGATCGATATCCGTAAAGCTCAGATCGAGTATAAGAACCTTCACAAGGTGCACGCAGCTAATTTCGATGAACTGAGTAAGTTCTTAAAAGACGAAAAACTGCCGTTCCTGATCAAGGAAGGTGTATTGACTGACGAGCAGCTTGAAAAAGGTATGACAGAAAAGGAAGCCGTAAAGAAAGGCTTGATCAGACGTGATACCAACTGGGTAACTGCAGTGGATACATTGTTTGGTAGCGGTTATAACGTTGACGACATGCGTAACGTGCCGGGAACGAACGTTCAGTTCACTATGGATACGGCTACACTGACTTCCGGCTCCGGTTATACGGTAAAAGTATTCCAGTGCGGCGTCCTGTATGACGATTATCTGGGCGACCTGGACAAACAGTTGGTTTACAACCTGAAGGATAAGGCCGAAAAGATGAATAAATATCCGGGTCTGCGTGTTGGTTCTATCGAAGAAATCAATAATAACGCAGGTAACTGGGAAGATTAATGACAGCCTATGGCTATCGACGTATCTGATAAGTTAACAGCAGATCATTCGGAAAGTTATATAATGTCCATCCGGCTTCGGTCGGGTGGACTTTCTTTTTCCGCATACAGTCCTTCGGCGAGCGAAAGTTTCCTGTATAGAGACGTTGAGTTCGACCGGACTAAACCGTATGTCTCTTCTCTGAAAGAATGTTTCTTCGAGAATGATTTCCTGACCTGGTCTTACAGGCAGGTCAATGTTGTCTGCGCTTCCCCCCAGTATACACTTGTCCCGAAAGAGGTCTTTCAGGAAAAGCAGAAAGCGGAGCTGTTGGCGTTTACCTTCTCTTCGCCGGAAGGACATTGCCTGAGTAATGAACTGAAAGACGAACAGGCCGAACTGATATTCGGCGTGGATGAGGAGGTCTATGAGTTCTGTTCCCGCTCGCTGGTTAATCCCCGTTTCGTACATCATGTCACTCCGCTGCTCTCTTTGTGGAAAAGACAGAGCCGTACGCGCCTGCCACGCCAGCTATATGCCGTGTTGCACCGCCGGGGTATGGATGTGGCATGCTATGCGCAGGGAAGCCTGCTTTTCGTCAACTCGTTCGAGTATGAACATCCGGACGATATTTTGTATTATATATTATATGTATGGAAGCAGACCGGAATGGACCAGCAAAAGGACCAGTTGCGCCTTTTCGGTGATGCCGCTTTGCGCAGTAATATCACGAGTACGTTGCGGAACTATTTACAATATATCGATCCGCTGGAGATTCCTTCCGATGCCTATCTGATGGGACCGGAGGTGATACAGGCTCCGCTGGATCTAATTGCTTTATCATTATGCGAATTATAAGTGGAATATACGGACGGCGCCGCTTTGATGTCCCGTCTACTTTCAGTGCCCGTCCGACGACGGACTTTGCCAAAGAGAATATCTTTAATGTCATTTCCAATCATATCGACTTCGAGGGATTGGATGCGCTCGACCTGTTTGCCGGGACGGGAAGCATCTCGTTTGAGTTGCTTTCACGCGAATGCCGCAGCGTGACGGCTGTCGAGAAGAACAATGCGCATGCCTCTTTCATAGCCAAAGTCGCCAAGGAGCTGAAAACAGAATCGTTGAATCTGATTCGTGGCGATGTCTTCCGTTATCTGCATTCCGCTCCGGCAAAGAGTTTTGATTTTATCTTTGCCGATCCGCCCTACGCCCTGAAAGAATTGCCGGAAGTACCGGTATTGGTCTTCGAACGTGACCTGCTGCGTGACGGGGGGATCTTCGTGATGGAGCATCCGAAGACAAACGACTTCTCCGGTCTGCCTTATTTCTACCAGCACCGTGTCTATGGCTCGGTAAACTTCTCTATTTTTATCAAAGAAGAGGAGAAAACAGACGCATAAACGACTCGGCTAAACGTTGCTTGCGCGGGCGTTTGAGCCAGCGTGACGGGACCAGCCTTTCACAACTGTGCATGTCGTGCAGGAATACCTTTTTCATCTGCCGCGCAAAGGAGGGCTGATAGACAAATGCATTAATCTCGAAATTGTGTTCAAAGCTGCGGAAGTCCATGTTGGCGGAACCGATGCAAGTGAGCGCATCGTCTGTCACCAACAGTTTCGAATGCAGGAATCCCGGTTTGTAGAAATAGACCTTTACCCCCGCCTTTACCATTTCATCGATAAAAGAATGTGTCGCCATGTTCGCCGTGCGCGTGTCCGAACGCTTGGGGAGCATCAGGCGTACGTCCACGCCACCCAAGGCGGCTATCTGCAAAGCCTGGTTGAGCCCTTCGGTCGGAAGGAAATAGGGCGTCTGGATGAACACATACTTTTTGGCGTTGGCAATCGTGAAGATGGCGGCCTGTAGCAGTGTGCGCCATTGTCCGACGGGACCGCTGGTACAGATCTGCATAATGTTGTCGTCCGAATAGACTGGGACGAGCGGATAGTATATCTTATCGTTCAATAGTTTTTTGCTGACTACGTACCAGTCGATCAGGAAGGCCGCCTGTAACCCGTGCACGCCTCGTCCGGTGATCTTGAAATGCGTATCCCGCCATGTTCCCCAGTCCGTTCCTTTCGTATAGCGGTCTGCAATGTTCATACCGCCCATGAAGCCTACTTTGCCGTCTATGACGACGATCTTCCGGTGATTCCGGTAGTTCACCTTGCTGGTCAGCACCGGAAACGCCACTTTCAGGAAGGCGTTTACCTCGATGCCTGCATCCTTCATCTCATTGAAGAACTTGTCTTTTACTTTCCAACAGCCCACATCGTCGTAGAGGAGGCGTACTTCGACGCCCTCCCGTGCCTTTTCGATCAACAGTGTCTTTACTTTGTTGCCGATCTCATCGTCGCAGAAGATGTAGTATTGGATGTGGATGTGATGCGTCGCCTTTGCAAGCTCTTCCAGCAGGTCGCGGAACTTATCTGTCCCGTTCGTGTAGATCGTGATGTCGCTACCGTAGAGCAGGGACGACTGGTTGCTGTTTGTCAGCAGGGTGACCAATGGCTGGTAGGGGGCGGGGACGGCACAGGTGTCCTGCGGCAGTTTTCCCCCCTGCGGGCGTTTCATGATGCGCTTGTAGGTCCGGCGCGAGATGATACGCTGTTTCCGGTTGTCCTGCCCGAAAAAGAAATAGAAGATGATTCCGACACCGGGAGCCAGCAGCAACACGATTACCCAAGGGATCGTTTTCAGCGGGTTCCGGTTCTCAGTGATGATGACCAGCACCAGCCCCAGAATCGTGACGCAGTATAATATGATGAATATTATCCCCACGATCCATTGTATATGTATGTGTATGAGTGCCAGCATTTCGGATGTTTCTATTTCTTTTTTCAGCCACTTACTGTTATTCAGGTTTTTGACTGAGTAGTTGAATCGATTCGGTAAACTCCGCAATGATTTCAGACAGATGCGGATTATTGTTACGTAAAATGATTGTTGCAAAGTTTACAATACCGTCAGCATCTACTATTGACGATGACAGCATTGTGAAAAGAGCCTTTCGATTATAGGTGGAAAACCAATATTCGAACAGGCGGCTACGCATACGTTGCTTGTTGTCTCCTGTTTCACAAATGTAGAGGAGTGTGGAATTATTACAATAGAAGAACTCGTCAACGATTGAGATGATCGTGTCGCGGACTTTCCGGTCACGAGGAGATTTGTGATTATTGATATTGGCAATAATCAATTGGAATGAATCTCTTGTAAGCAAAATATCATCCTCCATGAAACCGATGGTATAATGCGCACCGCCATCTGTGAAGAACTGATAGAATCCAGCTTTGCCGATCGATTCCACCAGGTAAGGGGCTGAAGCATTGATACGTTCAATTGATAAAGGCTCTATCATAGAGCAAAGAATTTCTCAGCATCTTTGCCAGTGCGCTCTTTATATGCCTCTTTCATAGATTTCTCTAATAGGGTAAGGCATTCTTGTTTCTTTTCCCTTGCTGCTTGAAATTTGGCAAGGGCCTCCTCTTTTGTTATCTTTTTTTTCGTCATATACTTGTTCTTTTAATCCTTGTATACCACAAAAATAATGATTTGTGCTGACAATTAATCTTATTTTAGGAGTTTTATTCATTGGAATGATATCTCGTAGACTATAATGTCATGTTTACTTAATAAGCGGCTTGTTAGGTATGACTCTTTTGGAATTTTACTACTTTTGCCGCCATTAAATATTGAACGGGTTATGATTACTTATATTATTATCGGGATTACGGTTGTCGTGTCCTACATCTGCTTCGGCAACCAGGAGTTGTTCCGGAAGTTGGCTTTCGTCCCTTACCGTACGGTCCATAATCGTGAGTGGTACCGGCTGATTACGCATGGCTTTGTGCATGCCGACATGACGCACCTGCTTGTGAACATGTTTACCTTCTGGTCGTTCGGGACGTATATGGAAAGTGCCTTCCGCTATATGGGATTAGGTACGGGTGGTTACTTAGGGCTGTACTTCGGCGGAATGGTCGCCGCTTCGATTTACGACCTGATCCGCCGCCGCAATGATCCTTATTATGTCTCGATAGGGGCTTCGGGAGCTGTTTCAGCTGTACTCTTCACCTCTATCTTGCTTAATCCCTGGGGGAAGATTCTGTTTTTTGCCGTGTTGCCGATACCGGGAATTATCTTCGGTGTGCTCTATTTGGCTTATTGCCAGTATATGGCAAAGCAGGCAGGTGACAATGTCAACCATAATGCCCACTTTTACGGCGCGCTCTATGGTCTGATTTATCCGGTCATCCTCGAACCTTCACTCCTTCGGGCTTTCCTTTCCCATTTCTGATCATCAGAACCTTCCACCCGGGCCACCGTGGCGCGGGCCTCTTCCGCCCGGTCCCTGTACGTCGTTCATGGTGGCACCACCTTTGAAGATGCTGAAGCGGTAGATGAAGTGTACCATGAAGTAGCTGCTCAACGTGTTGTATTCCGTATCCTGCGTATAGCTGGCGGTTACGCTGCGGGAGATGTTGCTGCGTTGTTTCAGAATATCGTATATCTTGAACCGGAGGGTCGCTTGCTTCCCCTTCAGGAACGATTTGGAGGCAGATGCATTCCACAGGACTTCCTTCTGCTTGAAACCGTCGGAGTAGCCGGAGTTTGTCGACCAGGTGATGTCGCTTTCAACCTTGAAATCGAGCGGAAGGTAGATCGTCGTCGTACCGCCCACGCCGTAGTTGAAGGCGTTCAGGTCGCTCTGTCCCTGAAGAGAGTTCTGCGTCCCGTTGTAGCGGATGTTGCCGTTCAGGCCGAGGTCCAGATAATCGGAACGGAAGTCGATGCCGGCACGTTCCATCAGGACAAGGTTCTTGTTCGTATTCTTTTCATCATTGATAAAGCCGTTGCTGTTGGCATAAGAACCCATTGTCATGGAGTTGACCGAGAATTTCCGGTTCCGGAGCGGTGTGTTGAACAGGACGCGGAGGTTACCGTTGTAGTTTCCGTTCACGTTGTCGTACGTAGTCATCTTCTTACCTGTATTTCCGACATAAACAGATTTGTTGACAATGTCGTTGATGATATAGTTGAAGTTCAGCATCACCATTATGGCAGTCTGCTTGTCCGGCACGAATTTCTGGAAACGGGCGGACAGGTTGTTGGTGTAGGTCGGCTTCAGGTCCGGGTTACCCATCGTTGTGTTCAGCGGGTCGGAGATGTCGGCAACAGGCTGCAACTGCGTCATGCTGGGCTGGCTGGTCCGGCCGCGGTAGTTGATGCGGAGGTTTGTCCGTTTGTCGAACTTATAGTTGAAACGGACCATCGGCGAGAGGTTCACCACGTTGCGCGACAACTTGGAGAGCGTCGTGTCGCCCACGAAGTTCTCACTCGTGCTGTGCGACGGGTCTACCGTCAGACCGACCGTATAATCATACTTGGCACGAACGGCCTTGAATGCGAGGCTGACCTGCTGGTTGATGAAGTTGTTGCGGTAACTCTTGCTGTAGGCCGTGTCCAACTGATTATATTCTTCGCTTCCCTCTTCACGCGTGTAGGAATTTTTCAGCGACTCCTGTTTGTTCTGACGGATGCTGTAGGTCGCCTGAATGAAGTTGTTATGTCCGATCGGTTCCACCCAGGAGAGGTAGGCCCGGTAGTTGTAACCTTTGTTGTCGTAGCGGAAGCGCTGGTCTACCAGTTCGTTCTCCTGTCCGGCGGCCATCATCATGTATTCCGTATTGGAATAGTTCAGCCCTTTATTATAGGAATCGCTTGCGCCTCCCGACAGAGAGCCGCTGAAGACGCGTCCTTCGCTGTTCAGCTTCCGGCTGAATTCAAGGGTTGCGTTGACGTTGTAGCCTTCGCCGTCGGACAGGTAGTCCGATTCGCCGACGTTGACCGTGTCCCGCAGGGCGTTCAAGGTATTGAAGCGACTCCCTTCGCGGTTGTGGCTGTTGCTGTAGCTGAAATTCGGGCGGAAGATGATTTGGGTGAGCGAGTCCGGTTTCCATTCCATACGGATGTCGGCAGCTACATTGTCGCTCCGGGTGTTGCTGTTGTTGTTCTCATTATAGAAAGAGGTGCTGTCGCCGGGCAGGATATTCTGCCGGTTGCTTTTGCTGATAGCGTCGTTGTCGGAATGGGAATACCGGAGGTTTCCGCCGACAGTCAGTTTCGGATTGAACTCTTTGCTGAAGTTCAGGCCGATATTGCCGGAGGTCGTGATACCGTTGCCGGCTCCACCGCCGCCCCGCCTGCCGCGCGGTCCGCCCATTCCCTGGAACATGGTGGAGGCAAGGTCCGAGAATCCCATGTTGTTCGTATTGTTGATGCCTCCCATCAAGGTCAGTTGGTCGTTGTTGATAAAGCGGTTTACCATGAAGTTCCCCTCATACCGGTCTTCGCTGCCGTAGCCGGCGAAAGCATTCCCGAACCAACCCTGCTTCATGCCGGGCTTGACGGTCAGGTTGATGACCGTTTCCTCGTCGCCATCGTCGAATCCGGTCATCCGGGCCATGTCGCTCAGTCTGTCCAACACCTGTACCTTGTCGATCATCTTCGACGGCAGGTTCTTGGAGGCTACTTTCGGGTCATCCGAGAAGAACTCTTTCCCGTCGATCAACACTTTCTTGATCTCTTTTCCGTTGACGGTGATTTTCCCTTCGCTGTCGATTTCCACGCCTGGCATCTTCTTCAGCAGATCTTCCAGCATGGAACCTTCCGTTACCTTATAAGAGTCGGCATTATATTCCATCGTATCGTTGCGCACCGTCACTTCCGGCGCTTTCCCGATCACGACCGCTTCACCCAGTTGGATGGCGCCGTCGTTCAGGGCCAGTCTGCCCAGTTTGACGGGATTGGTGTTCCCCGTAATCTGAAGGGGTTGGTAGAGCGGATCGAATCCGACAAACGATACGTGCAGTAGATAGCTGCCGTTTTTAATATTCTTAAGCGTGAAAGCCCCGTTACGTGAAGTGGCGACACCTCCGACCATCGAACTGTCTTTTACGCTAAGTAAACGGACCGTTGCCTGTTCGATCGGTTCATTGGTCCCCTCCTCAATCACCGTTCCGGTGATGTCTACGCCGCCGCGTTGCGCGTATGCCGGCATAGTCAACAGAATTAAAAACAGAATTGAAAAATACCTTCCCAGTTTCATACCTTTTATTTTATCTTATCTGATATTAAGTACGAAAAGATAGACGCGGAAGCCTTCCGGAAGTTTAACAAGGCTTGGGATGATTTTGATTTATTAACGGATGAGGGTGTTTAGCAGATTGATATTGTTTTGTGATTTTTGCTGTCTGTATGAAACGTTAAAAAATATTACCCGCTTGGGTAAATCATTTTACATGGGGTATTAATCCGGATTACCTGCTACAGTAGTTACATTTTGCTACTACGCGTTTAGCCCAGAATATTTATAAGAAGCGGTAAATAGTCCTTTAATCTGTGACGGAGTATCTTTAGCGCCTGCGATATTCTGTACTCGACGGTTTTTATCGATATGCCGAGCCGTTCGGCGATCTGCATATTCGTCCTCTCGCCGAAACGGCTTAGTATGAATGTCTCCCGGTACGTATCCGGCAGGTTTTCTATGGCTTTCCGGATGTTCTCAGTCAGTTCGTTGACAAAGTAATAGTTCGGGTCTTCAAACTGGTCTTTAATCTTTTCATAGATCTGGTTATGAATGCGTTCGTGATATTGGTTTTTCCTGATTGCGTTCAGGCAACGGTGCTTGGTGGAGATGAACAGGTAAGATTTCAGAGAAGTTTCGATTACGAGGTTTTCCCTTGCTTCCCAGATAAAAAGCATAAGCTCCTGTACAAGTTCTTCGGAATCGTCATCAGAAATATATTGGGAAGCATATTCACAAAGAGGAGAGTAATACTTGACAAACAGTTGCCTGTAAGCATCCTTGTCTCCTTGTTGTAATAGTATTATCAGGTTATTTTCATCCATATTCCTTAGTTTTATTATTTTCGATCTCTTTGTACAAAAGTAAGGATAAACAAATAAAAACAGTAATGTGAGTTCGAATCTTTTTGAGTATATTTTTTTGTTTAAAATGAAAAAACTGTATTATTTATTTACGAAACATGCTAAAATTAAGATTTAAAGAGCTAAAAGAAAATGCATGATAAAAATTGCTTAAATAAAATTTTTGACATAATTCTGCAAAACTGTTTAGGGTATCTCTTCTTGGCATTTGTCATATATATAGAATGGAATTAGAAAATACATATATGACAATCAATGGACCGGATAGTTCTATTATTTTGAGATACATTCGGAACACTGCTTCTGAAGAGGAGAAAGTACAGGTTGATATTTGGTTGAAGGATAATCCGGAACATGAAAAAGTGTTGTTGCAGATTGCCCGCATTTACTATGCCAACCGGACACACGAACGGATTGCTTCACGTGATTCTTTACGGGCGTATCAAGATGTTCAAAAGAAAATGCAAGTTCATGCCAGGAGATTCTTGTTGAAAAGAGTATCTGTTTATGCCGCATGCTTTTTGGTTGGTTTAATAATTTCGTCTGTAATTTATTGGAAAAGGCAAGATAGTGTTTTACTAACCCCTCAGATGGTAACAATTCAAGCAAATGCAGGTATACGTACCCATTTTAATTTGCCCGATGGTACGGTTGCATATTTGAACTCTGGAAGTACACTATCTTATTCATTACCTTATGATAAAAATGTACGTCGTGTAAATCTTTCCGGAGAAGCATATTTTGAAGTTACTCATAATCCGGAGCAGCCATTTGTCGTAAGTGTTCATAATGATCGGATGAGGGTAAAAGTACATGGAACGGAATTTAACGTGCAAGCGTATGAAGAAGAAAGTCAAATTCAGACGACTTTGGTATCGGGTTCCGTAGACATAGAAGTTGTGAGAAGCGGACAAATAACAAGAAAGGCGCATTTGAAGCCTTCTGATAAGGCAGTATATGATGTGGCTAAAGACAAAATAAATATATTCCCTGTAAATACAGAGTATGAAACGTCGTGGATAGATGGGCGTTTAGTCTTTAAAAATATGCCTTTACCTCAGGTGCTGAAGAAATTATCTTATTTCTACAATGTAAAATTTGATGTACAGGATGATATAATCAACAGCTATTATTTCACAGGAACATTTCAAGATAAACAATTGTCACAAGTATTGGACTATTTGAAAATAACTTCGCAAATAGATTATGAAATAAAGACAACAAGATCAGATGATAGCCATAAGATTCAACAATCTGTAGTTGTGTTGAAAAATTGAATGTTTAATTTAAAAAGATAATAGCCTATGGAATATACAAATTTATAAAACCTGATCATACGGATAAAAAACATTCGGAAATATGTTCCCGCATATTCCCGAATGAAGATTCGTAAGATCATCATGAGAGACACAAACGAATTTTTTATTGAATAAATCACTACAAAAGTATGGAAAAAAAGTATCATTTTCTGTATAGGGAGAGTATTATCTTCTTTATGTTGCAATTTAAAATTGTGAAAATTATGAAATTAACCTGTCTATTGCTGTTATTGTCGGTAAGCTTGGCTTTTGCATCCCAATCGTATGCACAGAAGGCGATAATTTCACTTAATATAACGAACAAGGCAGTTGTGGATGTGCTTGACGAAATCGAAGCACAGACCGATTTTCAGTTTTTCTATAATAATAAGATCATCGATGTCAATCGCAAAGTATCGGTAGATGCAAAAGATTCAAATGTTTTTGCCATTTTAAAGCAGATCTTTGAGAATACTGATGTTGTCTATAAAGTTGTGGATAAAGATATTATCTTGGCTTTGTCTGAAACTTCTGCTATTTCTCAGGAAAAGCGAAAGATAACTGGAGTTGTTACAGATCAGAAAACAGGTGAAACGATTATTGGAGCGAATGTACTGGTAAAAGGATCTTCAACAAATGGAACTGTGACAGATATGGAAGGTCGCTTTTCTTTGGAAGTTTCGGATGATAATATTTTGGTAGTATCTTATATTGGATATAAAACAAAAGAAATCGTAGTAAAAAGTAATAGCGTGTTCGAGATTAAAATAGAAGAAGATTCTGAAAGTTTAGACGAAGTTGTTGTCGTTGGATATGGAACACAAAAGAAAGTAAATTTGACTGGTTCGGTTTCAGCCCTGAATACAAAGGATATAGAAAAATTGAAAGTTACACAAACTTCTCAGTTGTTGGCCGGTATGGTTAGTGGAATAAATGTCACTCAAGGCTCTGGGCAGCCTGGAGCAGACCAGTCTTATGTGAGAATTAGAGGATTAGGAACTTTTAGTAGCGCAGGAAATACTCCTTTGGTTTTAGTAGATGGTTTATCGTCTTCATTGGAAAATGTAAATGCTAATGATATTGAGAGTATTTCAGTCTTGAAAGATGCTGCTTCTGCTTCTATCTATGGTACAAGAGCTGCGAATGGGGTCATATTAATAAAAACCAAAAGTGGCAAAGAAGGAAAAGCCCGTATCACTTATCAAGGTAACTTCGGTTTTTCCCGTCCGGCAGAGACTCCTAAAATTGTAGATTCCTGGGTTTATGCAGAAATGTATAATGAAGCATTGATAAATGGAGGGAGTAGTCCACAGTATACTGCTGATGAAATAGCAAAATTCAGGTCTGGAGAGGATCCGGATAACTATCCGAATAAAAGACATTATGATGATTTGATTAGTTCAGGAAGTGGATTTCAAACAAATCATTATATAGGCTTGACCGGAGGAAATGATAAAAATTCATATATGTTTTCTTTAGGGTATCTAAATCAAAATGGGATTGTTGCAGAAACTAATTACAGACGTTATAATGTTATGTTTAACGCAAGCAGTAAGTTAAGAGATAATTTTAAGGTAAATGTAAAATTCTCAGGACAAAAAGGGGACCGTAATCAGCCTACTGCGGTCGATAGCAATCCTCCGGAGGGAGTTGAGGGATTAATAAGTTATGCTATAAAAGTACCTAATACAATTGCAGGCAAACGCTCTGATGGTTATTATGGCAATCAGACAGGGTTTACGATTGAAGGTTGGATGGATAGCGAATCTTTTATAAAAAATAATGATGTAGATGTTATTGCAAGTGCTAATTTTGAATGGAACATTTTGAAAGATTTGAAGCTAACAGGTGTTGCAGGATATGACTATACCAATTCGGATTATAAAAAATTCAGGCCTACATTAGTGATAGATCAATATACTACAGCATCTCCCTCGGATTTAAGAGTTCGGAGCACTCAAAATTCATTATTGACTTTGCAGGCGTATTTGAATTATGATTTAACGATAAAAGAGAATTTGTTTCATTTCCTTTTGGGGTATTCACAAGAAAGTAATGAAAATAAATGGGTAGAGGCTTATCGTGACAACTTTCCCGGTAATACTTTATATGAAATAAACGCAGGTTCTGCTTCAAACCAACAGAATTCCGGTTCTGCTTCGGAATGGGCTTTAGCCTCTTTCTTTGGTAGAATAAACTATTCTTTTAAAGATCGATATCTTGTAGAATTGAATGCAAGATACGATGGCTCTTCAAGATTCCCCAAAAGTAATAGATGGGGATTTTTCCCTTCCGTTTCCGGAGGGTGGATTATCTCTCAAGAGGATTTCTTTAATGTTTCTGTTATGAATAATTTGAAGTTAAGGGCATCTTGGGGTACATTAGGTAATCAGAACATCGGTGATTATCCTTATCAACAGGTTATTGCATTAGGCATAAATGCTCCTTTTGGTGTTTCAGAAGTATTACAACCTGGTGCTGCGGCAACTACTGTCCCAAGTACAAATATTACATGGGAATCGACAGAGGTCGTAAATGTAGGAGCGGATGTGGGATTGTTTAATAATAAATTAACCTTCACTGCGGACTATTATTTTAAGGAAACTTCTGATATATTGTACAATGTGACAGCCTCTAAAATCTTGGGTATGACACCCTCTGTTCAGAATGCAGGAACTGTTGTCAACAAAGGTCTTGATTTGTCCATACAGCATCGAAATGTTATAGGTGATTTTTCTTATGGCATTACTGCAAATGTTTCCTATGTGAAGAATCGAGTGAAAAAATTGGCTAATGTGGAAAAGGATATTGCTGGTGGACTATTTCTTGATTATTCTTTAAAATCTATTTATGGCTATGTTACAGATGGTTTCTTTAATAGTCAAGAAGAAATAGATAATTATGCAAAGCAGCCCAGGACTGCTAAGCCTGGGGACTTGAAATTGGTAGATATTAGTGGGCCTGACGGCGTTCCTGATGGTGTGGTAAATGCGGATTATGATCGGAAAATAATCGGCGACCAATTCCCGAACTATAATTTTGGCTTAAATATTAATGCTTCGTATAAGAATGTCGACTTTTTACTCAATATGAGTGGAGTTGCGGGAATGAATCGACTGATTGAAGGTTATCAAGGTAATGCTTTTTATTGGGGGTCAAATCCTCAGGAATGGATGGTTGAAGGACGCTGGACAGAGACAAATCATAATGCAACTTATCCTCGGATGTTGGTTTTAGGAGGGGGAGAACAGCAATTTTATACCTCTACTTACAGGGTTGCAAATGCATCTTTCTTACGGATTAATGACATACAACTTGGATATACATTTCCTTCTTCGATGATCCATTTTTTAGGGATGTCTAATTTAAGAGTTTATGCGAGCATAAAAAATTTAGCAACATTTCATAGTTATTTGGATGGCTGGGATCCAGAAAGGACCTCTATGTATCCGGCAGTTAGAGATTTTATGGCAGGAATAAGTATAACATTTTAAAGTGATGAGAAATATGAAAATATATAGATTGATATTTGCATTCGTTACACTTTGTTTAATGGGATGTGATAGTTTATTAGATAAATATCCTTTGGATAGTTTGTCGAATGAAACATTTTGGAAAACTGAAAGTGATGCTTTACTTGCTTTGACAGGTGTGTATCAAATAAACAATATGACGGGGACTGGCTCGAAACAATCATATAATTTGTGGAATCAGGATACTGCTCTAAGACTTTTTGAGGCAACTACTGATAATGGCTTTGAAAAGGATAATGGTGTCACCGATTTTAATAATGGGGATCTGGCTGCGTCCTATCAACCTGTAATGGATTTATGGACAACTTCTTATAGCAAAATTATAAAATGTAATAATTTCCTCGAGAATATTGATAATGTAGTGATGGGAGTTGATAAAATGAAGGAGATGAAAGCAGAAGTTAAAACAATAAGAGCTTTTAATTATTTCTATCTGGCTTTTTTATGGGGAGATGTACCTTTGGTGACAAAGGTTTTGACTGTGGATGAAGCAAATAGTGTTTTCCGTGATTCCAAAGAGAGTGTAATAGATTTTGTAGTGTCGGAGTTACAAACTGCAATTCCAGATTTACCGGTGACAAGGCGGAATGAAGATTATGGCAGAATAACCAAAGGAGCGGCCCTTGCAATTTTAGGTAGAGTTTTTTTAGCTGAAAAAAGATGGAAAGAGGCTAAGGATGCTTATAAACAAGTAATAGATTTGGGTGTATATGAAATAGATTCACGTTTTAGTGACTTGTTTATTGAAAAAGGTGAAAATAGCAAAGAATTTATTTTAGTTAGTAAACGGATGCCAGACATCTATAGCACTTCAATTCAGTTGAGTTGTCAAGGATTTATGTGGGGAGGTTACCATCATTTTAGTCCATATAATGAATTAGTGGAAGATTTTGAATGTGTGGATGGATTGCCTATTAGCGAATCTCCTTTATTCGATCCTGAAAATCCGTACGCAAATCGTGATCCGAGATTACTAAAAAGCATTTTTGTCGATAACATATCTGTATTTAAAGGAATGTTATATATTGCTCATCCTGACTCTAATCCCAATATTTATCAAGATCAGTTGTTAAGGCGCCCGTGGAGTGGCTATATGGTTCGGAAATTTTGCGATGAAGATTATGATGGTAATTTAAACGTTTATGGCTGCGATTTCCCAATGATACGCTATGCAGAAGTTCTGCTGAGTTATTTGGAAGCTAATATAGAAGATGGTTCTCCTATAACTCAAAACCTATTAGATGAGACTATTAATAAAGTTAGAGGACGTGCGGAAATTAAGATGCCTCCTGTTACAGAGCTAAATCCTAATAAGTTGACAACAATATTAAGACGTGAAAGGCGCGTTGAGTTAGCTTGGGAAGGATTAAGATTATTTGATCTGTTCCGTTGGCGTACTGCGCATATAATTTTGAAAGGGCGTTTTCATGGCATGAAAGTTTGTTCTAAAAAAGATGCGCCTAATTATACAAAGGTTCCGGTTAACGCTGATGGATATTATTTTTGTGAAGAAACCTTTTTTAGAGAAGATGTGGATTATTTGTGGCCAATACCTCAGGCAGAGAGGGATGTAAATAAAAATTTGACTCAAAATAATGGATATTGATTTATCCGGAGTGATAAATATTTATGTTAACAAATAGTTTTATGAAAATGCAAACAAGAAGGAATTTTTTAAATAATATATTATTAGGAAGTTTAGGTGCGGGATTAACAACTCCTTTTACAGCTTGTGCTGTAGAAAATGGCATAAAAAAGACTTCTATACAATTACCGATAATAGAGGAAGTTGATATTTGTATATTAGGAGGAAGTTGTACTGGGGTATTTGCAGGAGTGAGGGCTGCCCGCTTAGGTGCTACTGTTGCAATTGTGGAAAAACAAAATGCTTTTGGTGGAGTAGCTACCAGCTCTTTAGTTAACATTTGGCATTCTTTGTACGATACAGAGGCTAAACAACAGATTATAGCAGGACTCACAAATGAAGTAATAGAACGTTTATCTTTAAGGAATGCAGTAAATGTAAGTCCTAACCCGAGTTCGGCGTATACATTTAACTCCCAGGAACTTAAAATAGAATTGGATGAGTTGGTATTGGAAGCGGGTATTCATCCATATCTTCATACTTTGTTTTCTGAACCTTGTTTGGATGAAGAAGGTAAACTTGTTGGAGTTATTGTGGATAATAAATCTGGTAGAGGTATTATAAAAGCTAAATATTTTATAGATGCGACAGGAGATGGAGATCTTTGTTATCGTTTGGGATTGAACTCATATACATTTGATTTGTTACAGCCTCCTACTACTTGTGCTCATTTTGAAGGGTGGAATTTTAAAGAATTTGATAGCTTATTGAAAGAGCATGCAGCAGAGTTTAATATACCGGATGGATTTGTTTGGGGGGCCATGTTACCCAATACAAATGTTTATATGTTAGCAGGGACGCGTGTATATAAAGCGGATTGTTCTATTGCAGATAGTCTCACAAAAGCAGAAATAGAAGGCCGTAGACAAATTCGGGCAATGATGGATATGTTGAGAAAATACGGTTCTAAAGAAAATATGCCTGGTTTAGTCGCTTTACCCTCTTATATAGGAATACGAGAAACGCGACATATTAAATGTCTATATCAAATCAGTGATGAAGATGCGATGTACGGTAAACATTTTGATGATGCAATTGCAAATGGTAGTTATCGTTTAGATATTCATCATCAAGATAAACCAGGATTGACATTCCGGTATCTTGATGGTTCGGAGGTATACGTTAGGCCGGGTTTCCCGGATCAGAGAGGCCGATGGAGAAAAGAGATGGACGTTGATCCTACTTTTTATCAAATTCCACTTCGCTCGATAATACCTTTAAAGTATGATAACTTAATGGTTGCAGGTAGAATGTTGGATGCTGCAATTATAGCTTATTCAGGTATAAGAGTTATGGTTAATATGAATCAAGTAGGTGAAGCTGCGGGAGTTACTTCATATTTGGCATTACAGCAAAATAAAAAAATAAAGGATGTTTCTCCATTGGAGGTAAGAGTTGAGTTAAAGAAAGGTGATTCTATTATTATTTGAATTGGCATTTATTCGAATGTGAAAATGTGAAATTGTATTTTTGCAAGGGCGGTATCTAAAAGATAAACGCCCTTGTTTTTTTATAATCTAAATAAATTGAATTTGCTTTCTTGCTAAAAAGAGTACATTTGCAGACAGAATATTTTGGAGATCTGTCAGGAAAATGAGTATCATAAGTTTTAGTGATATATATACCAGTTATTACAAACGGTCTTTTTTGTTTGTGAAATCGTATGTCAGAGACGATATGGTTGCTGAAGATATTGTTTCGGAAGCTTTGATTCATTTGTGGGAGATTACCAAGAGAGAAACAGTAGAACATCCGATGTCATTGTTGCTGGCTATTTTAAAGAATGGGGCGCTAAATTATTTGAAACATCAGACTGTAAAAGAATCTGCTACAGAATCTATCTCTTCCAAAATGATCCGTGACCTGAATTACCGGATTACCACTTTGCAGGCCTGTGATCCGGAAGAGATTTTTTCTTCGGAAATAACGCAGATTGTAGATAAGACATTACAATCTTTACCGGAACAGACCCGGCGTGTCTTTGAGATGAGTCGCTATGAGTCTTTATCAGTGAAAGAAATAGCCCATGAACTTTCTCTAAGTACCAAAAGTGTAGAATACCACATAACAAAATCATTAAAGCTATTGCGGATTGCCCTAAAAGAATACCTTCCGATTTTTTATTTTCTGTTTATGCGATAAAATATTTCAAGAAAAAGCAATTTTGGTTTAGGGATTTTTCTTTATGTGTTGTCTCTTTAGGTAAGAGACAATAAAAATGGATAAGAAATTATTACAAAAATACGTGGATGGCAGTATTACGGCTGAAGAAGTAGAGACGGTTGTTGATTGGTTGGATGCCGATGAAAGTCATGTGAAAGAATTTCTGGCTTTGCATAAACTATATGATATCTCTATTCTCAATCAGTCGATACAGGAACGAAGAAAAGAAAAAGATCGTCGTGTCGTTTTTCGTCGCATCGTAATAGAATTGCTTAAAGTTGCAGCTATCGCACTGATTTTGCTTGGTGGAAATTTCTTACTGCAAAAAGATGATCAAATGGAATCTATTCTTTCGTATCAGACTCTATATGTTCCAGCAGGTCAGCGTGCAGAACTGATTTTACCTGATAGTACGAAAGTATGGTTGAATGCTAATTCAAAATTGGTTTATCCGACCAGTTTCAAAGCAGAAAGCCGGCAGGTCGAATTGGATGGAGAGGCTTATTTTGATGTCAGGCATAATGAGGGTAGCCCTTTTGTAGTCAGAACTAAGTCAATGAATGTGAAGGTGCTGGGTACGGAGTTTAATGTATCTGCTTATTCTGGTATTGAGGAGTTTAATATCTCATTGTTGAGAGGGAGTGTTGAACTGAATTCTCCGGATCTTTCCCGCAAATATAGGATGGCAGAAGGAGAGCAAGTCCTTTATAGAGAAGGAAAATATACTGTGACTCGGATAGAATATCTGGATTATTTTAAGTGGAAAGAAGGACTTCTATGCTTTAATGACCAACCGATATATGTGATAATCGATAAATTGCGCTTGTATTATGATATTAGAATAGATGTTGCAGATTTGCCTTTCTTGAAAGAACGTTATTCAGGTAAGTTTCGCGTAAAGGATGGAGTCGAGCAAGTATTGAAAGTGCTTCAGTTAGAGCATAAATTTACTTATATAAAAGATAACGAATTGAATCTGATAACTATAAAATGAGTTGCCTATGGAAAAGGAATGTAGATAAAACGTAAAACCGGATTATGATTCCAGCATAATCCGGTGAAAATGTCAGCCTGTTGACATAACCGGTAATTAAATCGAGTACTAACATTTTTATACTACAAAGTTATGAAAAAAAAGTGTACGGGGATAGACTATGCCCTGTTATTAAGTGAATTTAAACATACATGTCGAGTGATGAAGTTTATCTTAAGCTTTTTGTTATTATGCGTGTCTACTGTCTTTTCAGTTAACGTAAGTTCCCAGACGGCCCGTGTCAATATTATGGCAAACGAGCTGTCAGTCAGGGAGATTATCAAGCAGATAGAAGATCAGACCGATTATCTTTTCGTGTATAACAATGAAAAGGTAGACCTGAACCAACGGATTTCTCTCAATGCTTCGAAAGCCACTGTTGTTAGTGTTTTGAACAGGATTTTTGAAAATTCGGATATTGTATATGTCATGGAGGGGAATAATATCCTACTGATGAAAAAAGATACTTTTCCGCAGCAGGAAGGTAAGCTTTTGAAAGGAACAGTGAATGACCAGAGTGGCGAATCCATACCGGGTGCGAATATCGTAGTGAAGGGGACAAGCAATGGTGTCACGACGGATGCTGATGGGCGGTTCTCGATACAGGTACCCGGCAATGCAACTCTTCAAATTTCATTTATCGGATACAAGACTGTTGAAATTCCGGTTAATAACCGGAGCCATGTCGACGTCACATTGGCGTCGACAATCGAAGAGTTAGACGAGGTGGTCGTAACCGCATTGGGTATCAAGCGTGAGAAGAAAGCGTTGGGTTATGCCATGCAGGAGATCAAGACGGATAAGATGTCCGAAATCCCGTCTGAGAGCGTTGCAAACATGCTTCAGGGTAAGATCGCCGGTGTGCAGATCTCACAATCGGCAACCGGTATAGGCGGATCGACCCGTATCGTTCTGCGCGGTACGACCTCTCTGGCCGGTAACAACCTCCCGTTATGGGTCGTAGACGGTATGCCTATCGACGACAGCCGCCCTGGAAGCAACGACCAGTGGGAAGGCCGTGACTATTCGGGGGCAGCAGCCGAAATTAATCCGGAAGATATCGAAAGCATATCGGTATTGAAAGGAGCAAATGCCGCCGCTATGTACGGTTCCCGGGCACAGAACGGTGTCATTATCGTAACAACTAAAAAAGGAAAATCAGGTAAACTGCAATTGGAATATAATGGAAACATTAATTTCAATACGGTGTATGATTCCTATAAATATCAGAATATCTATGGGCAGGGAGCCGGTGGTGTTTATACGATCGGTGCTTCCGGCAGTTGGGGACCCAAAATGGAGGGGCAGACTGTCGAAAACTGGCGTAATGTCTTGTATGGTGACGACCGCTACCAGTCTTATGCGTTGACTCCCCAGTCTAACTACATTGAAGACTTTTTCCGTACAGGCGTCAACTATTCGAATACGGTGACGGCTTCCGGCGGTTCGGAGAATGCAGTTACCCGTTTCTCTTTCACTGATACCCGGAACCAGGGTGTGACTCCGAATCACTCCTTGAACAGACAGTATTTTGACCTGAATACGGACTTGAAGAGTAAATATCTGGACTTGACCGTGAAGGTGAATTATATGCGACAGAAAGGTAATAACCGTCCGGAACTGGGTGACCATGGTACGATGAAAACGCTTATCACGATCCCTCGCGGTATCCGCCTGTCAGATTTGCAACCGCCTGTCGGCCTGGATGGCTATACGGTAAGTTGGGCCGGGCAGAGTGCAGAATACAGAAATCCATATACGGAGGTGATGCCTGAAAATGGAAACGAGGACATCCGTAACCGTATCATCGGACGGGTTCAGCTGGTCGGGAAAATCACGGATTACCTGAAAGTGACGGGACGCGTCGGCGTCGACTGGTATCATGACCAGGTAAAGGATTATGTCTCTTACGATCAGTCAGCCACAAATACGAATTACATTCACCAGATGATGACAAACCAGGAGTTTAACGCCGACATTATGGTTAATTTCGACAAACGTTTTGGCGATTTCTCCGTACTGGCAAATATCGGGGCTGCAACGACTAATTCCAAATATAACTTTCTGGAAGGTAAATCCGGTTACTTTAGTGTAGCCCACTTGCTTGCCTTGTCGAATGGTAACAACCAGCGGGTGGACGAAGATTTCTCGAAGAAGAGAGTAAACTCCGTATTGGGGAATGCAACTGTCGGATATAAGAATATGCTTTATCTGGATGTTACGGGACGTAACGACTGGTCGTCGACGCTTCCATCCGATAACTGGTCCTATTTTTATCCTTCGGTAAGTTTGTCAGCGATCCTGTCGGAGATGTTTACATTGCCGGAACAGATCTCGTTCTTTAAACTGCGCGGTTCATTTGCCCAGGTCGGAAACGACACGAGACCTTACCGTTTGAGAAGTACCTATTCGTTAGGTTTGACAAACAGCTCAATTCTGAACGCAACAGCATCCATGACAAACCCGTTGAGAACGCTGAAGCCGGAAGACACCCGTTCTTACGAGGTCGGTGTGGATTACAGAATGTTCGGCGGCCGTTTAGGATTGGATCTGACTTATTATAATGCTAATACGACCAACCAGATCTTATCGATTACGACTCCGATCTCGACCGGTTATACGGACCGTTACATCAATGCCGGTAAAATGAAAAGTTATGGTTGGGAAGTCTCTCTGAGCGGTACGCCTATCCAGACGAAAGACTGGACCTGGAATGTGACCTTGAACTGGGGATTGAACCGTACGAAATGTATAGAGCTGGATGAATCACTGAAACGTTATACGATTGGTACGACACGTATCGGACGCGTAGTCGTTTACGAAGGTGAAAAGTATGGTGATATTATCGGAAAGGCTTACAGGCGTGATGAACAGGGACGTGTGCTGGTTGGCGATAACGGCCTTCCTACCTGGGAGTCAGATAAGAAACTGGGAAATATGACACCTGACTGGACAGGCTCTTTTATGACCAATCTGCAATGGAAGAATCTTTCTCTCTATGCTCTGGTCGATGTAAGATGGGGTGGTATATTGATTTCAAACACAGACCAGTATGCCTGTTCGTACGGAACATCTGCCCGTACATTAAATGGTCGTGACGGGAATATGGTTGTAGAAGGTATTGTCGAATCGACCGGACAACCTAATGAGAAAGCGATCGATGCACAGACGTTCTGGGCGGCTGTCGGCGGTCCTTACGGTGTGGCCGAGGAATTTATGTATGACGCTTCTTATATTAAGTTCCGTGAATTATCTCTTGGATATACTTTGCCGAAGAAATGGTTGAGGAATGTTCCGATTCAAAGTGTGAAACTGTCAGCCGTAGCGCGTGATCTGTTCTACATCTATAAAGATGCTCCGGTTAATCCTGAAGGATCGTTCTCCCGCGAGAATTATTCACAGGCATTTGAATATGCTGCTTTACCTTCGACCCGTTCGTTCGGTTTTACTCTTAATGTTAAATTCTAATACGTCGTTTTAATATGAGAACACTGATAAATAAGATAACGTTGCTGTGTACATCCGCTACTTTATGCCTGTTTTCAGGTTGTACCGGAGGTTTCGAAAATATGAATATCGACCCGCTTGCTCCGACTGAAGTCAGCCCGGCTCTGTTGCTCCCCAAGATGCAGGAGTTCCAGTTTAACTGTCCGATGTGGCAGTACCAGATTGGAGAAAGTTTGTATACGAACCAGTATGCCCAGTATGTCGCTTGTTCGACTGCCGGATTTCCCACCGACCGTTATGGTTGGAACGACCAGTTTGTAAAAGAGAGTTTCTGGTATGATTATTATTTGTATGTGCCTAAAAACCTGATGACCGTAAAAGAACAGTTGGAGGAGCATCCCGAATATAATAATATGTATCAGATCATGCGGATATTTGTCGCTCTGGCTGCATCCAGGACTACCGACCTGTTTGGGGATATCCCGTATTTTGACGGCGGTAAAGGTTTGTCGGATGCTGCCTATGATAGCCAGAAAGATATTTATTATGCCCTTTTCACAGAGCTTGATGAAGCAGTCAGTTTTTTGAACGAGCATAAGAATGATGCCGATCAGTATTCGTATGGAACTTCCGATCTCTTTTATAACGGGGATGTTTCCAAATGGATCAAATTAGGGAACTCTTTACGTCTGCGTCTGGCTTTACGAATTTCATTCGTAGACCCGGAAAAGGCTAAGGCGGAAGGCGAAGCGGCTCTGCGTGGAGAACTGTTGAGCAGTAATGAAGAGACAGCCGGAATCCCGCAAGTGGCTACCAATATGGGACATTCGTTGTGGACGATCTCTTTCTGGGATGAATTCCGCGTAAGTAAAACGATGATCGATATCATGCTTTACGAAAGCAGTATCGAAGATCCGCGCCTGCCGCTACATTTCAGCCAGACACAGGGATATGCCGCAGGCGAATATGACAAAAAATGGCAGGGGCTGCCTAACGGTTTGCCGGCCAATATGATCCGTAATGATGCTTATCCGGATTATCTGCCGAAGAATACATCTTGTATCTGGGGATATAATTCCTGTGGAAACTGGAATGCAAAAACTTCCCTGACAGAGGGTGAGAAGACTTCCGGGCCAAGCCAGTTGTACGGTTTGATCGAAAAACCTCTTATCGTCTTTAATTATCCGGAAGTCTGCTTCCTGAAAGCCGAAGCAGCCATACGTGGATGGAGCGGGGCCGGAGATGCCAAGAGCAATTACGAAGCGGGAATACGCGCCTCCTTCGAGGATGCCCGCAAAGATGCGGATGCTTCCTATTATATAGCCGATTATAAACCGGAGAATGATGATGTCTACATCAATGGCGGAAATGTAAAATGGGATGACGGCGCAGACTTTGAGGCAAAGCTGAAAAAGATTATTACGCAGAAATGGATTGCAATCTATCCGAATGGGGTAGAAGCCTGGAGTGAATTCAGACGTACGGGTTATCCTTTGTTTAATCCGGTCATTGCCTGTGATATTGACGATATCAAAGCAGGTGAGTTTATCAAGAAATTGCGTTATGTCGATGATGAACGCAGCTTGAATCCGAATGCGACGAGCCCAAGTGTGAATAATAATCAGGGAGACGGTCCCCATGTTCGCGTATGGTGGGATACGAAACGGTATAAATAACTTTGTTGAATCAGATGCCCGCGTTCAAGCGGGCATCGTAATCTTATGACATGTTATGAACAGACTTGTATATGGAATATGTATTATCTGTCTGTCTTTATCCGATGTTCATGTATCATTGGGGGCGCTTCAATATGATTTGAAATCGCTGTATAGGCAGACAGACTCGTGCTGTATTGATGAGAGGGCTGCGTGCATGCCGGTTATAGGGATCTCTACGAATTACAATAATGGGCGTTCTGATGTCGCGGATACGTATGTGCAGGCCGTTTTACGGTCGGGAGGGATTCCGGTTCTCATCCCTGTCATAACGGATGATGTCGCCTTGCGTTCACTAACTTCGTCTATAGATGGCTTGGTGATGGTAGGAGGTGAAGATGTCAACCCGTTATGGTTCGGCGAAGAACCTCACCCCCGCTTGGGAGAGGTGATTCCTGTCCGGGATCTGTATGAACTGAAATTGATAAAGTTGGCAACGGACCGGAATATTCCTGTTTTAGGCGTCTGCCGGGGAGAACAGCTAATCAATGTAGCATTTGGCGGAACTTTGATTCAGGATATTAATTCCCAGGTTCAGTCTGCAATCAAACATAAACAGGATCAGGCAGGTACTGCGCCTTCCCATAAGATAGGTCTGGAATCCGGTAGTCAGTTGGCGCAAATTATAGGAACGGACTCTGCCTATGTCAATTCTTTTCATCACCAGTCTGTCGGCAAGGTGGCTCCGGGTTTCAAGCCTGTTGCTTTTGCCCGGGACGGAATTGTCGAAGCGATAGAAGCCTGGCCGAACCGTCCTGTAATGGGGGTACAATGGCATCCGGAAAGCTTGCTGTTAGGTGGCGATACGGTCATGGGGAAGATTTTCTGTTTTCTGACAGATAAAGCAAAAACATTCCGTCGGGCCAAAGAAATACACCGGCGGATTATATCATTGGATACGCATAGCGACACACCTCTTTGTTTCGGAGAAGCCGGATTTGACATCTCACACCGGGAGTCCAATCAGATCAATATCCCGAAAATGGAAGAAGGACGTCTGGACGCCGCCTTCCTGGCAGCATGGCTCCGTCAGGGTAAACGTGATGATGCTTCTTTGCAGCAAGCAGTGGAGAAGGCGACTGCATTGATCGAAAGTATTCATGAGCAAGTCGGGCGGAACAGTTCGCTTTGTGGCATTGCTACGAGTCCGGATGAGGTTCTCCGCTATAAAGACGAAGGGAAAAAAGCCTTTCTGATAGGCATCGAGAATGGATATGCTATCGGAAAAGACTTGAGTAATTTGGCCCGCTTCCATGATATGGGAGTCACTTATATGACATTGTGCCATACATACGACAATGACATCTGCGATACTTCGACAGATTCGAAAAGGGAATGGAAAGGACTCAGTCCTTTTGGTGAAAAGGTTGTCAAAGAGATGAACCGGCTGGGGATGATGGTCGATTTGTCCCACGCCTCCCAGGAAACTTTCTTTGATACGATCGAATTATCAGAGGTACCAGTCATTTGTTCTCATTCTTCTTCAAAAGCCCTGTGCGACCACAACCGGAATCTGACGGATGAACAGCTACGGGCGTTGGCTAAAAACGGCGGTGTCGTTCAGGTCTGTTTAGTCAGCAACTTCTTAAATACGAAGGCGGACGAAGCCTGCCTGATGGACTTTATTGAACACATTGACCATATCGTGAAAGTGGCGGGAATAGACCATGTCGGCATCGGTTCGGATTTTGATGGAGGCGGGGGAGTAACCGGCTGTAATGGTGCGAACGATATGATCCAGGTTACGGTTAAGTTATTGGAAAGGGGATATTCGGAAGAAGATATAGCAAAGATCTGGGGAGGAAACCTGTTGCGGGTGATGCGAGTTGTTCAACGTTAAATGTATATGTTATGAAATTTATTGGATTTGTTATCTGTGTTTTTTGTTCTTGTTTCTCCTTATATGCGCAGAAGGCGACTGTTAACGAGTTTGAGCAGGAAATGACGACGTATCCGTTTAGCGATCCTGATCCTGTTCCCAGACCGGATAACCTGTATTATCCCTATTTCAGGTTTGACGGTTTCTCTGCCGGGAGCGTAAAGAAGAAGTGGAAAACGGTTGAACTGGATAATCCGTACATCCGTGTGACCCTGTTCCCTGAAATCGGGGGGAAGATATGGGGCGCACTGGATAAAACCTCTCAAAAGGAATTTATTTATACGAACAGTGTCGTGAAGTTCCGGGACATAGCCATGCGCGGTCCCTGGGTTTCCGGCGGTGTGGAGTTTAACTTCGGTATTATCGGACATGCTCCGACTTCGGCGACTCCTGTTGATTATTTTGTGAAGGAAAAGGAGGATGGGAGCGTCAGTTGCTATATTTCGGCAATAGAATTTGTCTCTCATACGACTTGGATCGTGGAGGTAAACTTGCCAAAGGATAAGGCCTGTTTTACCACACATACGGTTTGGTATAACGGCTCATCCCTCGATCAGCCTTATTATCAGTGGATGAATGCAGCTTATAAGGCGGAAGGGGATGCTCAGTTTTGTTATCCGGGAACGCACTACATCAAACATAGCGGGGAACTGTTTTCTTTCCCGGTAGATGACGAAGGGCGGGATATTTCCTGGTATAAAAATAATGATTTTGAGAGTGATAAATCTTGCCATGTCCTGGGATTCTATAATGATTTTTATGGCGCTTACTGGCACGATGATGATTATGGTACTGTCCACCATGCCGCGTATGATGAAAAATTAGGAATGAAAATCTTCTTATGGAGTCAGGCAAGGGATGGAGCTATCTGGGAAAAGTTATTGACGGATACGGACGGGCAGTATGTGGAATTGCAATCCGGAAGGATGTACAGCCAGCCTGCTACCCAGAGTGCATACTCTCCCTTCAAACATCCGGCTTTCATACCGGGAATGACGGATGAGTGGAGTGAATACTGGTATCCCGTAAAAGAAACGAAAGGTATTTTGAAAGCAAGTCGTATCGGGGCATTCAATATGTTCAGGGAAGCCGATTCGTTGAAGGTCTGTTTTTCGCCGGTACAAGCTCTGAATACAACGATTCGATTTTATGCGGATGGTAAGGAAATATTCTCGGAAGCGTTGCAATCCGGAGTTTTACAGACGTGGAGCAGATCCTATCCACTGGTAGGGAAATGGGCCGATACCGCTTTAAAAGTCGTGATCGGCAATGATGAATTGGTCTATTCTGAAAAGAAAACAGATAATGAGATAAATCGTCCCAAACAGATTCCGGCAGACTTTGACTGGAATTCGGTATATGGTCTGTACACGCAAGGGGAACAATGGATGAACCAGAAGTTTTTCGCTAATGCCGAGACCTATTTGTCGAAAGCATTGGAAAAAGACCCGTATTTTGCTCCGGCCTTGGTACGCCTTGCCTCTCTGTACTATCGGGAGGCGAAATATACGAAAGCGTTGGAACTGGCTCGCCGGGCATTAAGCCTCAATGCATACGATGGGGAAGCCAACTACTTGTATGGCTTGATAAACCAGAGTCTGGAAAATTATACCGATGCGAAAGACGGTTTTTCTGTCGCCTCCTATTCTGCGGCTTTCCGTTCGGTAGCGTATGTTAAGTTAGCTGCCTGCTATATGAGGGAGGCGAGTTGGGAGCATGCATTGGAGTATGCAAATAAAAGTTTGCAATATAATGTGAGGAATCTGGACGCTTTACGGGAAAAGTTAGTCTGTTTCCGGAAGTCGGGCAGGCTGAATGAGTGGACTGAACTGCTGAAAGACTTATCGGACAGCTATCCGTTGGACCATATTGTCCGCTACGAACGGTATTTGTCATTGGCAGCATCGCCCGAAGCACGTAATTCATTTACCGCTCTTATCCGGAACGAACTTCCGGAAGAGACTTATACGGAACTGTCTGTTTGGTATGAATCGGCTGGCTGTCCGGAAGAGGCAATAGATCTGTTGTCCTTTGCTTCTAAAAATCCGATTGCATGTTATAAGAAGGCTTGGCTTCTGAATAGGAAAGGGGAAACCGGGCAAGCAAAAATATGGATGGACAAAGCCGATGGTTTATCTCCTGAACTGGTTTTTCCGTTCCGTCCTGAAAATTTGCAGGCTTTAGTCTGGGCTTCGTCGGGTAGTCAATCCTGGAAGCCTAAATATTATCAAGCCGTGTTGAGGCATGCCTTCCGGGAAAAACAGGAGGCGTTGCAGCTTCTTGACGGATGTAAGGATGTCGACTTTATGCCATTTTTCCTGTATCGGGCTTCGTTGAAGCAGGGAGAAGAACGTTTGGCCGATTTATTGCAGGCAGAAAAGTTCGGTCAGAGTTGGCGTACCGGTCTGGAGCTAATCAAATATTATAGCGCAAAAAGTGACTGGAAAAAGGCAAATGAAATGGCTTCCCGTTATTATCGGCAGTTTCCGGCTAATTATGTGATAGGCTTGCAATACGCAAAAATCTTGTGCGAAACCGGACAGTATGCGCATTGCCTTTCATTACTCAAAAAGATAGAGGTGTTACCCAATGAGGGTGCGTACGCCGGAAGAGGTGTGTACCGGGATGCCTGCCTGAATCTGGCAATCGATTATATCCGGAAACAGAATAAGAGGAAAGCACTTCAATATATAGAAGAATCCAAGGTCTGGATCGAGAATCTGGGCGTAGGAAAACCTTATGAAAACACGATCGACTATCGTTTGGAGAACTTTCTGGAGGCTCAGGTTGCTTCCCCTGAAAAAGCCCGGTCCTTGTTGGAACAAATTGCCTTTGTGGGTAAGGATAAAACAGTGTTTGAATCGAACGACTTATTGTCCGTCCTGGCCCTCCGTTCGCTGGGCAAGGAAAAAGAAGCCGGTGAATGGGTGTCCTTGTGGAAAAACGGAGGCGGTAACCTGGCAAAAGACTGGTGCTTCTCCATATATGACAGAAAAGAGGAAGAGGCAGACTCCTTGTTGACGAAACAGGTTGAACAGCAGGAGAAAACTCCCTGGGAAAGCATTTATGTCGATCGTAACTTCGGGTTACTTACCAAGCTGAAGGCATGGCTCTTATCAGAATAGGGAATATGTTTTATTGATGAAAATTTGAAACCATGAGAAAGATAGTGTTATTTTTTTATCTGATTTGCACCTTATTACTGGTCGTGGCAGACACTTGGGCGAAAGACGCTGTGCCTGCTCTCATTAAGGTGCAATCGAAGGAGATTATCGGAAAAATCAAAAAGGTAAACGGTGGGAACCTGGCTCCTCCATTAACGGAAGAAACCCAGCCCGGTTGTAATATTCGGGATGCTTTTGCCCGGATGAATATACCTGTAACCCGTTTACATGATGCCCCTTTTGAAAACGGAGGTCTTCGTCTGGTCGATATTCCTTTGATTTTCTGTAATATGAATGCCAATGCCAATGATCCGGAAAACTATTATTTCGAACAGACCGATGACTATATCCGGAATTGCATGGAAACGGGGACAAAAGTTTATTACCGTTTGGGCACCACAATCGAGCATAGCGAAAATAAGTATTTCGTTCATCCGCCGGAGGATGTGAAGAAATGGATAGAGGTCGTTTCCAATATCATCCGCCATTATACGGAAGGCAAATGGAATGGGTTCCATTATGATATCGAGTATTGGGAAATATGGAACGAACCGGATTTGGGGCCACAGATGTGGACCGGGACGCTTGCCGAATTCAATGACTTCTATGTGAAGGTATCCAAAGAGCTGAAGAAGCGTTTCCCGCATCTGAAAATCGGAGGGCCGGGACATTGTTCGGGTGAAGAGGCGAATGTGAAAAGCTTTCTTTCCTTCTGTGCAAAGAACAAAGCTCCGCTGGATTTCTATTCTTACCATTTGTATGCGCCGGACGATAAAGATATATTGGAACATCCGGTTCTGATCCGTAAATGGCTGGATGAGTTCGGCTACGAAAAGACGGAACTTCATTTGAATGAATGGCATTATAACCCGTCCGGCCCGATCTTCTGGTCGTTCGACCGGCATAAACAGGGTGAATTGTTGAAGTTTGCAATGGGAGTGGAAGGAGCCGCTTTCATAAATACGATTCTGATAGGCTGGCAGGATAAGCCGGTTGACCTGGGGTGCTATTACACCGTGACGGAAACCCGCTGGGGGCTTTTTGAAGACCGTAAGCCGACTAAAAGCTATTATGGGATGAAGGCTTTCGGAGAGATTATTAAGTATGATAACCGGTTACAGTTGGCAACAGAGAATTTACCGGCAGGAAGCCGTTCGCTGGCGGGAACGGACGATAAGGGGAATATGGCTATCCTGACTACTTTATGGAAATCCGGTCCGACAGATCTATTATTTGATGTCGATAACATCCGTGATTATTCGCAAGTGGAGATTTATATGCTGGATGACACACACGATCTGATTCCTATAGTCGCCCTGGAGCATGTCTCAGGCAAGTTAAAAGTGAAAACAGTCTCGGATTCAAGCGTTATCCTGATAAAGCTCCGGAAAGATTGAATTTGTAGTTTTAATCGAATACTAATATTAGATATCATGAAACGACACGCATTTAAAATGTATCTCAAACCCGGATACGAGGTTGAATACGAAAGAAGGCACAATGAGATTTGGCCGGAGTTGCAAAAGGAACTGAAAGAGAGTGGTATAAGTGACTATTCCATTTATTGGGACAGGGAGAGCAACTATCTGTTCGCATTTCAAATGGTGGACGATTCCGTCCCTTCACATGACCCGTCCCCTGTTCTTTGGAAATGGTGGGCTTATATGGCTGATATTATGGATACTAACCCAGATACATCTCCCGTATCGGTCTCTTTGCAAGAGGTCTTTCATATGGATTGATGTACTTAAATTGTATAAAAATGAAGAGTATATATAGTCTTTTCTTATTCTTGGTTTTATTTTGCGGATGCAGCAGATCTCCGCAGAATACGGATGTTTCGGAACTTCTCAATTTGAGAAAGGCTTATTCGGAATTAGTCTATAATGTGAAGGATTTCGGTGTGAAAGGAGATGGTGTAACGGATGACACACAATCGATCCAGGCAGTGTTGGATTATGTGATGGATCATGGCGGAGGTACGATCTATTTCCCGAAAGGCTTATACCGGTTGGCTACGATACAGGAACGCTATAGAGTGAAAGCACATCTGATTATAAAACCTAAATCCAGTGCATCCGGTGTTCGGGATTATGTGATGGTCCGGATCATGGGGGAGAATTGTGTCGTTACACCTTGCTCGTATGCCAACCATACATCCGAAGATAAGGCGGCGGTATGGAGTAACGGGACTGTCCTTTTCTCTGATACAATGGGAGAGCTCTATACGGATACAAAAGAACTGCCCACTTCCATTCTGGCCGTAGGAACGGGAGCAAATCTTTATAGTATGAACCAGGCCGTTGTCAGAATACAGGATATTGCTTTCCAGGCAAAAGCCGAGGAGGGTAAATATCCCCGTTTGTCCGGACTGAATATGGCTTATGCGGCAACTGTGTATACGGATAACGTATTGATTTACTCTTCATCCAGAAATGTCACCTTAACATCTCCCTCCCGAGACGGGCATTATTCCGCCGGGTTCATAGGACCCCGTTTATGGTGTAACCCGGAGCAGGAGCTCAGGAATACGTATGTAAAAAGCGCTTTCAGATATGGTTTTATTTTTTCGGAACACATGAATGGAAATAACCTGTCCGTCTGGGATTGCGAGAATGCCTATGTCTTCTCGAAGATGGATCATTCTTGCTGGTTCGGCAGGATTCATGCTCAGAATTGTAAGAATATAATTACATCGCTGGATCTTGATTTTGCCGGACATACGGTTGGTGAATCTTTCCTGAAAATAGAACAGGCCGGCATCGAAATAAACAATGGCCAGGTTCCCGAAGATTTTAATTATCAGGACTTCATTGTCGATCCGGGAAACAGGCTGTATGGATCGTTGTTTTATCATATCGTAAAATCGAATGTGGGAGCAGATAATCACTATTATGCATCTGTCGGTTCTGCGAATATGAAGGTTTCTCCGCTATTCCCTACACCGTAGGGGAGACCGCTTAGAGGGTGCATTCCATTTATGACTTATTGTATAAAACGCATTTTTCTGGCTTAGAAGAATATTGAATATGAATAAATGCTAATCCTGTTCTCTATGGTCAAAAAGGGACTTCTTCCTTTTTTTCAGGGGTTCCCCGCCATGAAGACGGTCAGCATTTCATTTATCTGGGACTTCATTGCCTTAAGGACGGTCGTCATACTCAGTGAGGACGGTCTTCACGAGTATGATGACCGTCCTCATGGCAATAAGCTGCGCACTTCACTGCGGAAAGGCCTGTAAAAAACTTTTAAATAATTGAGACATCACCCAACTTTGCCCTCAAATATGCGATTCTCCGGGAGTTAAGGTTTGTCACAATGTCAGTGTATTCATCTACCGGCAATCAAATTGCAGCCTTCCGGAGGACCTTCCGGCAACTCATTTCACCTCTTGTCAGCCGGGAAGGTAGAAAAGCTTGAAAAGAGTCAATCCTAAACCGACTGTAATTTCAGCTGAAATAGAGAAATGACTGAAAAGAGGGTTATTGTCTGATTTTTTTTCGGTTTTGGAGATAAATAGTTTAGACTGTTGGATAAATAGCGTATTTTTGTCCTTCATTGTGATGCTGTTGTTGCAGTGAGCTAACTTTAAATTCAGATATTTATGAAATCAAGTTTTCTTATCTCCCTTTGTCTGGCACTTCTTTGTTCTTGCCAGGAACCTCCTGTGGAAGAGTATGCTGTGATTCCCCAACCTGCGGATATTGTCTATACTCCGGGGCTTGTGAAATTGAAAAGCCGGCCGGTTGTCGTTTATCCCGCGGAGCTGGCGAATGAAGCACAGTTCCTTCAATCATACTTGCTTTCTGATTTTTCTGCCGAAGCCATATTGAAAGAAGGTAGTGGAAGTGCGGATATAACTTTGCAACTGGACCCGACGGTTTTACCGGATAAAAAAGAGGGCTATATCCTGGATGCAACATCCGGAAAGATTGTGATAAAAGCAAATTCGCCGTCCGGCATCCTGAACGGTATTCGGACTTTGCAGCAGGTAATTAAAGAAAAAGACGGTAAGTTGGTGATACAGAAAGGGACTGTTACAGATTATCCGGCTTTTTCATGGCGCGCTTTTATGTTGGACGAAGGACGCTATTTCAAAGGCAAGGAAGTGGTGAAGCACCTGCTGGATGAGATGTCAGCTCTGAAAATGAATGTCTTCCATTGGCATCTGACTAACGATCAGGGATGGAGAATCGAAATAAAGAAATATCCGAAACTGACGGAAATAGGAGCTTTCAGAGACTCTTCCGAAATTAATCATTTTGGAAGTGACGTGTACGACGGAAAACGTCATGGCGGTTTTTATACGCAGGACGATTTGAAAGAAATTGTCGATTATGCGGCTAAACGGCATATAACGATTGTTCCCGAAGTGAGTATGCCGGGACATGCCAGTGCCGCAATCGCTTCCTATCCCTGGCTGGGTACAAGTGGGAAGCAGATCCGGGTGCCTGGTAAATTCGGGGTGCATTATGAGGTCCTTAATGTGGCCGATCCGAAAGTCATGGAGTTTCTGGACGATGTGACGGATGAGGTGATTGCGATATTCCCTGGTGCCGTATTTCATATCGGTGGTGATGAGGTGAAGTATGACCAATGGAAAAACTCCCCGGTAATCCGTGCTTACATGGCAAAGCATAACTTGAAGACTCCGGCTGAACTTCAGGTCTATTTTACAAATGAAATATCCAATATGCTGGCTGCCAAAGGCAAGCGAATGATGGGATGGAACGAAATTACCGGAGCTCGGTTGCATGAATATCAATCGGATGCCGATACGGAAAGGGGCAAACAAGAGTTGGCTTCCGGCACGATCGTTCATTTCTGGAAAGGAGATACGGCTCTTATCAGGGAAACGATTGAGAAAGGCTATGATGTGGTTAATTCTTACCATGAATATACCTATCTGGATTATTCATACGAATCGATTCCTATGGAGAAAGCATACTCTTTCAATCCTGTACCTGAAGGTTTGACGGAAGATCAGAAGAGTAAAGTGCTGGGATTGGGATGCCAGATGTGGGGAGAGTTTATTCCGACGGTCGAGAGCATGAATCTGAAAGTATATCCACGCCTGGCTGCTTATGCGGAAACAGGATGGACGGACGCCTCCAACAAGGACTACCAACGTTTTCTGACCAAATTGGATTTCTTCCTTCGGAAGTGGAATGCCGAAGGAATCGGCTGTGGCCCGGTTAAATAGCAAATCTGTGTTAAATAATAAAATAACTCCGGATTAGCTTAAACCTTTCGTCTGTCTTCAAGTCTATTATCCAGAAGCGCTTCTAAAACAAACAAGTTTAATATTAATAACAGGTAATTAGTTTATGAAGAAGGTAATAGGATTGTGTTTGGTTCTCTTGATCAGTTCGGTTTCTGTTTTTGCCCAGGGAGGCAAACGGGGTGCAAAAAAAGGAGGTGATCCGGCACAGCGTTGTGAAAAGATGATTGCTGATCTGAAATTGGATGAGAAACAAGCAGCAGATTTCCGCAAAGTGGAAGCTGAGTTTAGAGACAAGATGAAAGCGGAAAGGAAACAGGCCGATTCGGATCGCCAAAAGATGCGCGAGAAGATGATAACCATGCGGAATGACCGGGATGCTGAAATGAAGAAGATACTGACTGAAGATCAGTATAAACAATATCTTGAGAAGCAACGCTCCCAGTCTCCTCGTAAAGGACATGGTCGTAGAGGATGAAAAAATAACTCCCGTCTCATATTATTGGGGACGGGAGTCGTTTTTTTATGGGTCAGGGACTATAATGTTTTAACTTTCAGATTTCTCCATAGAACCTTGATACCGCCGCCATCGTGGATCTGCAAGGCGATGCGTCCTTGCCCGGCTCCGATTTTTTCGTCGTTGATGTTAACCATCTCCTGTCCGTTCAACCAGGTTTGCACGTTATCTCCCTGTACTTTGATACGCATGGTATTCCAATCGCCTTCTTTCAGGATATTTTCTTTTTCGTCCGGAATCTGAACCAGCCAGCCGCGTCCGTATGATTCGTAGATGCCGCCCGTGTCGTATCCTTTAGGAGCCACTTCTACCTGCCAGCCGTTTACTTTCACATCTTCTTCTATAAAGGAACGGATGAATACGCCGGAGTTTCCGTCTGCTTCCTGCTTGAATTCTACTGTCAGGTCGAAATCATCGTAATAATCGCGTGTTGCCAGATAGCCGTATTTCTTATCCGGACCGCTCTCACAGATCAGCAGGCCGTCTTTTACATACCATTTTTCCGTTCCGTAGGCTTCCCATCCTTTCAGGTCTACTCCGTTGAAGAGTTCGACTTCTTTTGTTTTCCGGGGAAGTTCCTTGATTTTGATGTTGCGGAAAGATGCGGGGTAGCCATGGTCTTGCAGGCATAGTACACCTTTCTTTGCTAAACCGTATTCCGGAGCATTCGCCCATTTGCCGCTATTCTTTTTGGCATGCCAGTCATCAGTCCAGGCCTCGAACTCCAGGATTTTAGCACCGTTCAACCAGTGTTCGACATGTCCGTTGTCAAAGACGATCTTTGAATTATTCCATTCTCCCTGCGGGTTCACTTTCATTTTTGATTTATCAGGGAGATGCATGGCGTAGTCTACACCCAATTTTTGCCATTCTTCCAGCGGTTCCGGGAAGTTCGGCTCGTCTATCAACTGGTATTCGGGACCTGTTACATAAGGAACCGCGAACTGCGGGCGTTCTACTACGTGATATAGCATGCCGCTGTTACCGCCTTTTGAAAGTTTCCAGTCCCAGGAGAGCTCAAAGTTTTCGTATTGTTTGTCAGTTACAATATAACCGCTGGCATCGCTTCCGTCACCTTTGGCCTGGATGCATCCGTCGACTACATGCCAGGGTTGCGTCAGGGTGGTCCCGTTGTAATCTTTCCAGCCATTCAGTGTTTTTCCGTCAAAGAGCAGTTGCCAGCCGTCGGCTACTTCTTCCTGCGTCAGTGTGTTCGGTTCGGCACTGGCGCACGATGAAAACATGGCTAATGATACGGCGCAAGTTGCCAATAAGCCGGTGGCTGTTGTTTTTCTCATTACTGATTCCATTTAGAATTAAGTTTTTTAGATGAATAATTAATATAGAGGCAAAGATACATCATAGTTATGAATTGGTAAACTCATAACTATGACCCGTTGAACTCAAAGTTATAGTCGTTCTGCAATCCTTCGCCTTTCCATGTACATTATTATATGCATATAAAAGTCTGTACAAGCACTGAAAATAAGGATTTCTGCGGATGAGAAAAAAGTTTTGTGTGTAACAGGCAGTATTTCAGCCTTTAGCGTAAAAACGTTGCGAGGGCATGAAAAAATAGTTTTGAAAAGATTTGGAAGTTATGTTCTACAGCAGTACTTTTGCATCCGCATTCGAGAGAGAACGCAGGGTTATAAATGATGAAACAAAAAACTTTTGAAAAAAGTTCCGAAAAGATTTGGAAGTTAAAATAGAAAGTTGTTATCTTTGCAGCCACGTTCGCTAAACGAAGCGCGACAAGTTCTTTGAAAGATTTACATATCAACAAGTAGTACAAGAGACGTAGTAGAAATACTAAACATACCGTCAATAACTACAATAAATAACGAGATTCTGAGCAAAGGTATAAAAAACAATTTAACAACGAAGAGTTTGATCCTGGCTCAGGATGAACGCTAGCGACAGGCTTAACACATGCAA